>JBOHED010000751.1:0-6059 GCA_050700915.1 Actinopolymorphaceae bacterium
GACACGGCGAGGCGACGCAAGAGTTCGGTCCGCCCACCGGGCCCACCCTCGGCCTTCCACTCGCGGATCACCTCGCTGACCGCCAGGACGATCTCCTCACCGTCGCCAAGGACGGCGGCATCGAGGAAGTCGGCGACCGGCTCCGGATTGAACGCCGAGTGCCCGCCCCCCAGCACAATCGGGTGCGCGTCGGTACGGTCCCGCGACTCCAGCGGAATGCCGGCGAGATCGAGCGCGGTGAGGAGGTTCGTGTAGCCCAGCTCGGTCGCGAACGACACGCCCAAAACGTCGAACGCCTGGACCGGCCGGTGCCCGTCGACGGTGAACTGGCCTATGCCGTGCTCCCGCATCACCCGCTCCATGTCGGGCCAGACGGAGTAGGTGCGCTCGGCGAGGATCCAGTCGCGTTCGTTGAGGATCTCGTAGAGGATCTGGAGGCCCTGGTTGGGCAGGCCGACCTCGTAGGCGTCGGGATACATCAATGCCCAGCGGACCGATGCGGCGTCCCAGTCCTTGACGGTTGAGTTCAGCTCTCCTCCGACATACTGGATCGGCTTCTGCACCTGCGGCAACAGCGGTTCCAAGCGGGAGAAGAGCGACTCGACGGGCATGGCTCGGTGCCTCCGGGGCGGGGTGTACGCAAGACTTCGTGCCTCACGATCCGATGGTCGGATCGGCGATCGTAGAAAGGGTGGCTGCGTGCGGACGGACGAAACAGACAGCGTAACCGGGGCCGCGGACGAGACCCTCGACGACGTACGCATCGCCGAACTGCTCAAACGTCAGGACGATCTCCAGGCCGAAGCGGGTCAGGTGAGCGCCGACCTCAGGCTCGACGCCGTACTCGGCCGGGTCGGTCGGGTGGTACCGATCGGCAGCGCGGCGTCGGGGCTGATGGTGTGGCGTGACCTCGACCTCAGCATCTACTGCACCGGCGCGGAGCCTGGTCGTGACGTCGCGAATGCCCTCCGTGACCTCCTCGCCGATCCGCGCCTGCTCGGGGCGGAGTACCGGAACGAGGTGGGTGCGCGCAGCCCGTCGGGAGGGGTGCACGACCAGCGCTACTACGCGGTGCTCCACTACCTCGCGGCCGAGGACCGGGAGTGGAAGATCGACCTGTCCTTCTGGACCGACGTCGGCCCTCGGGGAGAGTTCATCGACGCCGCGCGCCTCCCGGAACGGCTCAGCGACGAGACACGGCTCGCCATCCTGTGGATCAAGGACGTCTGGCACCGCCTGCCCAGTTATCCGTACGAGGTGGGCGGCATGGAGGTCTACGACGCCGTACTGAACCATGGGGTACGGACGCCTGCCGAGTTCGGGGACTTCCTGTCCGGGTCGCGCTGAGCCCCACATGATCATGGACGCCCACGACATCGGCTGCGACACCGGCATTCCACCGGCTCGGGCAGCGGGCATTCACCCGGCCGGGGTTGCAGAATTGCCAACGGTAAGAGCTGCGGACACCAAAGGACGGCTATGAGCGTCGTTGACAACGCGATCTACGCAAACGGGCATCGGGTGGAGCCGGACTCGCTCGAACAGACCTACGAGCTGCTCCGCGAATGTGGCGGCATGAGCTGGATCGGGCTGCTGAGTCCTGACGATGCCGAGATCAGGTCGGTCGCGCACGAGTTCAGCCTGCACGAGCTCGCCGTCGAGGACGCGGTGCACGCCCACCAGCGACCGAAGCTCGAGCGCTACGGCAACACCCTCTTCGTCGTCCTGCGCCCGGCCCGTTACGTCGATCGGGACGAGGTCGTCGAGATCGACGAGTTGCACGCGTTCGTCGGGCCCGACTTCGTGGTCACGATCCGGCACGGCCCAGCCCCGGAGCTGACTCCGGTACGCAGGCGCCTGGAAGGGCAGCCGGACCTTTTGAAGATGGGCCCGGAGGCGGTGCTCTACGCGATCATGGACCGGGTTGTCGACGACTACCAGCCTGTCCTCGAAGGGCTCCAGCACGATCTGGACGAGATCGAGACCGAGGTGTTCGGCGGCGAGATCGAGGTGTCCCGACGGGTCTACCAGCTCTCCCGCGAGGTGATCGAGTTCGACCGTGCCTGCAGGCCGCTCGTGGAGGTGCTCGACGCGCTGATGGCGGGATTCGACAAGTACGCCGTCGACCTCGAGTTGCGCCGGCTACTCCGCGATGTCCGCGACCACGCCGTGCGGGTCGCGGAGCGGGTCGATGCGTTCCGGCATCTGCTGGAGTCGATGTTGACCGTCAACTCCGCCCTCGTCGCCCAACGCCAGAACGAAGAGATGAAACGGCTCACCGAGGCCAGCTTCGAACAGAACGAACAAGTCAAGCGGATCTCGGGCTGGGCGGCCATCATCTTCGCCCCGACGCTGGTGGGGACCGTCTACGGCATGAACTTCGACTCCATGCCCGAGCTGGACTGGGTGTATGGCTATCCGTTCGCCCTCGGGTTGATGTTCGTCGTCGGGTTGATCCTCTACGTCGTGTTCAAGGTTCGCGGCTGGCTCTGACGACGGCGGCCTGCTGAACGGGGACCTTCACGATCATGGCCATCTGACCGGCCGGTGTGAGGGTGATGACTGCGGGAAAAGTCCGGTTTCCTACTCCCCACACGCCAGGCGTGATCGAAGGTGGGCCTGCAGATGGCACGATAGGCGCATGGCTGCGTTCTTGCTCCTCCCCACCGGCGCCGACCTGACCCTCGCCGACGTCGAGACCTGGGTCGCACGGGCAAAGGCGCTCGGCGCCAGCGGCACGGCTCCGGTCCAGGTCGGGGCGCCGCCGCTGGCACCTGACGACTCTGACGAGGTAGTGCTCAGAGTCCCCGTCACGGTGTCGCGCACCATCCTTCCCGGCGCAGCGCCAGCCTCGCAGCAACCCGAGGACGACACGGACGCGGAGGCCGAGGCGGACGCCGAGCCCGAGACGGCGGTCGATCCGGAGTCCGAGGCACCGGCGGACACTGTGGCCGAGGCGGAGAACACGGTGGAGCGGTCTCCCGTGGGCATGACGCCTCCTGCTGTTTCCGGCGCCGGGTCGGCGTTGGCATCCTGAGACCCCACGCGCCGACACACTCGCCTTCCACCGCAGTGAAGGGGTCGTCGATGCCGTCAGATCTGCCCACCACGTCGAGCACGCCGGTCCAGCCGAGCACGCCGGCACGGCGTCCGAACGTCATCGTCGTGTTCACCGACCAGCAGCGGTGGGACACGACCGGCGTCCACGGCAACCCGCTCGACCTCACGCCGAACTTCGACACCCTGGCACGGTCGGGAACCCATGCCGTGCAGGCGTTCACCCCGCAGCCCGTGTGTGCGCCGGCCCGTGCGGCGATCCAGACCGGTGTCTATCCCACGACCTCCGGCGTCTACCGCAACGGCCGCATCCTTCCCGACGGCGCCCGGACGCTCGCCCACCACTTCGGCGCGGCTGGCTACGCAACCGGCTACATCGGCAAGTGGCATCTGGCCGACACCGAGCCGGTGCCGGACGCCCAGCGCGGCGGATACCAGTCGTGGCTCGGCGCGAACGTGCTGGAGTTCGTGTCCGACGCCTACCGCACCACGATGTTCGACGATTCCGGTACGCCGGTGATGCTGCCCGGATACCGGTCGGACGCGTTGATCGACGCATCCATCCGGTTCGTGGCCGACCATGCCAGTCCTGACGGGTCTGGTGCGCCGACGCCGTTCTATCTCTTCCTGTCGATGATCGAGCCGCACCACCAGAACGAGGTCGACACCTACCCCGCACCCGAGGGCTACGCCGAGCGCTACCAAGGCAGGTGGATGCCGCCGGACCTGGCAGCCCTGTCGGCGAAGGGCCTGGGCACTGCATACCAGCACCTCGGCGGCTACTGCGGGCAGGTACGCCGGGTCGACGAAGGCCTCGGGCGGCTCCTCGACGCGCTGCGCAGCCTCGGGCTGGCCGACGACACGATCGTGGCGTTCACCTCCGACCACGGTAGCCACTTCAAGACGCGGAACGCGGAGTACAAGCGGTCCTGCCACGACGCCTCGATCCGCGTACCGCTCGCCCTGCGGGGGCCGGGCTTCGACGGCGGCGGCGCGCTGGACCGGCCGGTCAGCACGATCGACCTGCCGCCGACGCTGCTCGACGCCGCCGGGTTGGAGGTACCGGCCGAGATGCAGGGACGGTCGTTCCTGCCGTTGCTGCGCGACCCTGCGGCTGAGTGGCCGGACGATGTGTTGGTCCAGGTCAGCGAGTCGGAGGTGGGACGGGCCCTGCGTACCGCCCGGTGGAAGTACTACGTCGTCGATCCCGACGCCCATGCAAGGAACGACGCGGCCGGAACCCGCTATGTGGAGACCGCTCTCTACGACCTCGCCAACGATCCGTACGAACTCGTCAACCTGGCCGGGCTGCCCTCCCATCGGAAGGTGGCGGACACGATGCGAGCCCGGCTGGTGGCCCGGATACTCGAGGCTGGCGAGGCCGAGCCGATGATCGAACCGGCACCCGCGTTGCCCAAGGTGGCCCAGCGGCGTACCGATCCGGCCATCCACACCTCGTCGCGTACGCCCGCACGTTTCGGCCACCAACCGCCCGTCCCCGGGTGAACGAGTCGGGCCCGTTGGAGCAGGGCGCCCCTCACGCAAACGCCCGTTGGAGCAGGGCGTCCCTCACGTAAACGCCCGTTGGAGCAGGGCGTCCCTCACGCAAACGCCCGTTGGAGCGGGCCGCCCCTCATCCAAGGCGGCGTACGGGCTCAGGCGCTCGGCCCGGCCGGCTCGTCGAGATAGGCCGCTACCTTCTCGTGGCCGAAGTGAGCCGCCCATCCGCGTGGGGTGTCGTGGTACGTCGGATCGGCCACCCCGCGCGAAGCGCCATGCTCGACGAGCAGTTGGACCACGTGCAGGTTCCCCGCTCCGGCGGCGTAGTGCAGCGCTGACGCGCCGGGCTCGTCGGGCGTGAGGTTGACCGCGAACCCCAGCCCGGCAAGGAGGCGTACGACATCCCACCGCTGGCGCGCGGCTGCCAGGCGCAGCAGGTCCGGGTGCGCCGAACGCGCCGCCTCGACCACGCCCGGATCCGCGGTCCGCACCGCGTCGGCCTCCTCGTGGTCGCCTCGGAGGCAGGCGGCGACGAACGGCGTCTGCGGCCGGCTCGCGCGATAGAGGTCACGGACCACAGCGATCTCCGCGCCATGGTGGATGAGCTCGTCGAGGATGTGCAGGATGAACGACAGGCGGGTGTGCTCGGCGTAGGGACCCGCGATCGGGCCCATCGTGGTGCCGAGACCGTCGGGGTCGACGGCGGTCAGTCTGCGCCGCCACGCGGCGTGGGAGCGGTCGAGCGCATCCAGCGCGGCGACGGCGGTGCCGGGCACGACGGGCTCGCCATCCTCGGGGGCCGGTGCCACGTCGATCCAGGTCGCCGTACGTTCGGCCTGCAGGAGGTCGATGACGTGGCTGATCCGCCAGGCCGCGTTCGTGAAGGGCGCGGGCTCAGGTGGCAACAGCGCCGAGTCCATAGCGAAGGTCCCGTCCCCCGCCGGCCGTACCGACCAACTGTCCGGGACGGGCTCCCAGAGATACTCCTCGTCGGTGAGGCCGGCGAGCCGGCTCCGCAGCCGGGCCCAGGCGTAGTCGGACAGATCCACGAGATCGGACTTCAGGTACGTCATGCCGGCACCGTACGACGGGTCACGGACAGCCGGGGTCCTCGATTCGCAACCGGCTGCCCGACCAACCGGTCGATCGCGCCGGGTCCGGTCCTGAGAGACTTCCTAGGTTGGCTGCTACGGGTCCGGCACATGATCCGTCACCGGAGCCGACTCGACCCCCTCAGATCCTCGAGAACGTGGAGACCGCCACCGATGCTCGACCGCGCCGCCGTCGACGCCCTCTTCCCCGCCGACCTTCCGGAGCCGGCGTACTGGGAACAGCGCTACCCGCCGCGGCAGCTGCCCGAAGGGGCAAAGGTCACCCGGGTCGGTCCGTCGCCTACCGGTTCGCCGCACATCGGCCTCATGTACGTCGCCATGATCGACCGCGACATCGCGCACGCCAGCGCAGGTGTGTACTTCCTCCGCGTCGAGGACACCGACCAGGCC
>JBOHED010000752.1:0-3721 GCA_050700915.1 Actinopolymorphaceae bacterium
GCGCCGACGGGCTCGCGGAGCTGGGTGTCGGCTTCCACCGGGACGCTGAAGTCACCGAACGCCCTGCTGGTGACGGTGAGTCCGTTCTCACGCAGGGCCTGGGCGGTAGCCGGTCGGGCGACGAACACCACCCGGCGTCCGGCGCGGGCGAGCAACCCGCCGAGTAGCCCGCCGACACCACCTGGACCGAGCACTGCTATCGCCTCGTTCACCATGACGCCCATCCTGGCGTACGGACGGACCGCCGCACCCGTGGCATTCGTACACTGCGGGGATGGCCACAGCGCATCTCATCTACGGCTACATCGGCGCCGGCAAGACGACCTATGCGGAGAGTCTGGCGGAGCGCCTCGGAGCGGTGCGGTTCAGTACGGACGAGTGGATCGCGCGCCTGTACGGCGACGACGAGACGCAGTTCGCAGACCTCGGCCCGCTGATCCGCCGGGTCGAGAGGGTGATGGAACCGCTCTGGTGCCGGTGCCTCGTGCTCGGCGTCGACGTCGTACTCGACATGGGTTTCTGGGCACGGAGCAAGCGGGACGACGTGCGCGGACTGGCTACCCGGTCTGGCGCCGAGTCCCGGCTGCACTACGTCCGCTGTCGTGACCGGGAAGTGGCGTGGGCGCGCGTCGAGCGGCGCAACCAGGATCCGCGGGGCAGCATCCGGATGTCCCGGAACACCTTCGACGTCCTGGAGGCGAAGGTCGAACCGCCGGGAGAGGACGAGGAGCACCTGCTGGTCGAGACGTAGCCGGCTTGCCGTGGTCCGCTGGTCGTCGCCGGCGAGGCGGTGTGGCGTTCGGATAATCAGGGCCGACGTGATCATCCAGACGTGCGCGGGTGGGTACAACCGCGACTGGATCGACTGTGCTCTGCCCGTGGCGCCCCATGGGAACGTGCGGTTGGCGTTGCGCACAGTGCGGTGCCACCCGTGAGGTCGCACGTAGTTCCCGTGACAGTCCCTCGCCGAAGGCCGGTCGATGAGTGGATACTCATCCAGGGATCTCCATCCTCCGCCCAGCAGTATCCCTTCGCCGGCGCCGCGGTGGAGGTCGATACGCCGATACCCGGAGGACCGCCGGCAGAGTTGATCGGCGATCGCATCATGAACGACGTCGCAGCAACATCAGCATCGACGTCGACACCAACAGGAACGAACCGGACACCGCCCTGAAGCGCTCTCGGCACGGAGCGCGGCAGGCCGTCCTGGATCAGCTGTCGGCAAGCGGCGACAAGCGCCTCCGCCATGGCACCACCGTAGAACGACGCCGGGGTGAAGCCGGACATCCGGCAGGCGAGGCGGTCCGCCGACCGACCTTACGGTCGGCTCCCCTTTCGGCCAACCGATCAGATCACTCCACGTCGCGGGTACTCTCGAAACACGATGGAGGAGAACAAGGCACGCCGCGTGGTCGACGCTCTGCGCGACCATGGCACTGACGCCGACCTGGCCCGGGTCGGCCTCTACCAGTTCGGGGTCAGCGTCAAGCTCTCCGGTGGTCGTGAGGCAATGTGGGATTCCGACGGCACGGCGGCACTCGAGGCCCAGGTGATGCGCAACGGCATGCTGGTCGGGTATGTCCCGGCCATCGAGGGCTCCGATGACTACACCGAGCAGCAGATCATCGACACCATCCTCCGGACCGATTACGACAAGCCGGTCGCGGCCCAGCGGCGCACGGCGCCTCCGCCCGCCCCGCCCCTGCCCCGAAAGGGCGGCCTCTTCCGCCGCTTCATGGACGGCTTCCGGTACCGCTGAAGGATTTGGCACCCGCGGCTCCTTGTCGGAGTGAGCAGGTCAAGCTGTGGTGCAAGCGTCGGGTTCGTCTGCTGGGGGTGGCGGCGTTCGTAGCCGCCACAACCTCGACGTGGCGAGCCAGGCCGTCCCGAGCAGCGCGCCGACAGCGCCGACTGTAAGCGTGGGGACGACTCCAAGGAGCGCCGCCAATCCAGCACCGACGAATCCGCCGAGCGCGTCTGTGCCTTGGACGATGAACTGGACGCTGCCATTGACCCTTCCCCGAAGGCTTGCCGGGGTGAGAAGTTGTTGTGTCGTCTCCTGGTGGACCTCCCACAAAGTCCAGCCGAAGGCGTTCACCAGGCGGGAGAAGACCAGCAAGGGGAGGGCAGCCGGCCCGACGAGTATGGCGACTGGAACCAGAGCGATGCCAGCCGCACGGAGCAGCGATCCAGTGACGATCGTTCGCCCGGTGGTGAGCCGTACGCCCACTGCTCGCGCGACCATGCCACCCAGGAGTCCGCCGAGGCTTCCGACCGTGAAGATGACCCCGATCATCGCGGGGGACAGGTGGAGCTCGCGGGCGAAGAAGACCATCTGGACGGCGTAGACGATGTTGAAGGAGAACACGAAGGTGGCGTCGGACAGTGTGAACGCGCGGACCAATGGTTGCCGCCAGGCAAAGCGCAGTCCGGCGATGAGCGCGGGCCAGACACTCCGATTGGTGGTCCCCGAGCGGGTTGGCTCCTGGCGGCGGATACGCCACAGGAGGAGGCCAGAGCCGACGAAGGCCAAGGCTTGGATGCCCAATGCGGCCGCCGCGTTGAGGACCTGCACGATTCCGCCGGCCAGGCTCGGTCCTACTGTACGCATGGCTCCGTCGGTAACGGCCAGCTTGGCGTATCCGTCGGGGAGCCGAACCGCGGGGATCAGCGAGGGTAGGTAGGAGCGGTAGGCGATCTGGAAGCAGACGTCCAGAGTTCCGGCAAGGAACGTCACGAGGTAGAGCTGGGGCATGGCGAGAATGCCAAGCGCGGCGCACGCGGGCACCGAGCCGAGCAGAACGCCTCGACCGACGTGGGCAATGATGAGGACTGGTCGGCGCGGCAGTCGGTCGATGATGATGCCGGCGAGCAACCCGAATACGAGCCAGGGTGAGCCGGCGATCGCCAGCAGGAGTCCGACCTGGGCCGCGGTGGCGTCCAGCGCCAGGATGGCGACGAGTGGAAGTGCGATCCGTCCGAACTGGATACCGAGCAGGGAAAGGCTCTGTGCCGCCCAGAACTTGCGAAAATCGGGGTGTCGCCACAGGCCATCGAGACGGTCAAGCACGCATACCTCCTACGCGTGCCCGCCTCTGTCCCTGTACGACGATGTGAAGTTGGGTCCACCGGCCAGGATCAACCGTGACCACGGATCGTATGACGGTCACCGGTCGCACGACAAGGGGCGTCCGGGACGAAGCCTCAACGAGAGCCTCGTCCAGACGTCGCGTACGCCAGAGTGAAGAGCGCCGTTGCAGGCGCTAAGCTCCGCGCATGGCGGTCGCAGCGCCCCGACAGTCGTATCTCCTTTGGTTCAGCCAGCGCGTGGGCAGCACTATGTTGACCCAAGCGCTGGAGGACACCGGCATCGCCGGACGTCCGCGCGAGTGGCTCGAGGACCCGGCGGGCCACGGGCTGCCGGCCAAATATGAGGTCCCCGATGCCGTGCAGCTGCGCGACTTCCTCTGGCGCGAGGCTGCCACGCCCAACGGTGTGATGGGTTCCAAGTACGGCATGAGCGCCGGCGTGCATCGGGAACTGACTGGTCTGTTCGCGGGTGTAATCCCGGGCGTGGTCGATCCCGATGGACGAAAGGCGTGGGCCGCGATTTTTCCCGACTGCAGACACGTGTTTATGACCCGGCGGAACAAGCTGCGCGTGGCGGTCTCGTGGCTTCGCGCGATTCGATCACAGGAGTGGCACCGGCCTAACCGCGCCG
>JBOHED010000753.1:0-3207 GCA_050700915.1 Actinopolymorphaceae bacterium
GAGCCAACTGACCCGGTCTTCGAACCTCAGGAACGAAGGGCCGCTTTCCAAGGCACTGATCCACTCAGGAAGTTCGCGCCCGGTTGCACGTGGGAGCCGGGCGAGGAGGTTTTTATGGGTCTCTTCGGAGTGGTTCAGAGCCATGACGGCCTCCCAGAGGTTCAGGGGTTCACACGTTGTCCATGTCCACGAGACTGCCTGACGAACGGACGGGAAACAACCCCCTTCGCCCAACCCGGCGAATGGGGCGCTTGCGACACGCCGGCATCCACCAGAAAACCCGGCCGGCACGCCCGTCACGAACCGGACGACTCCACGACCCGAGCGGGAAAGCCGCCACGGGCGACGGGACCCCAGCGTTCGATCTCGATCTCGATGAGGCACTTGCCCTGGCGTCGCATGGCGGCGCGGTAGTCGTCCCAGTCGGAGTGCTCGCCACTGATACACCGGAAGTACTCCACCAGTGGTTCGAGCGCCTCCGGCAGGTCGAGCACCTTCGCGGTGCCGTCGACCTGGACGTACGGATCGGACCATCCGGCCGACATCACGCAGATGCTGACCTGGGGGTTGCGGCGGGCGTTGACGGCCTTGGCGCGTTCGGGATAGGTCGAGACCACGATCCTGTCGTCGCGGTTGAGGCCGCACGTGACGGGGGACAGCTGGGGGCGGCCGTCGCGGCGTACGGTCGCGAGGGTTCCCTGGTGGCGTGTTCGCAGGAAGTCCAGCAGCTCGGCCCGGTCGGGCGTGGTGGCGGTGGCTATCGATGGGCTCATGGCCAGCCAGCTTAGAGCGCGCTCGGCGCCGGCGCGGTCAGGAGAGGCGTTCGAGGATGACCGCCATGCCCTGGCCGCCGCCGACGCACATCGTCTCCAGGCCAATCTGCTTGTCCCGCCACTGCAGGCCGTTGAGCAGCGTGGTCATGATCCGGGCGCCGGTCATGCCGAACGGATGCCCGAGCGCGATCGCCCCTCCGTGCACGTTGAGCTTGTCCCAGCCGATGCCGAGGTCCTCCGCCGACGGGACGACCTGGGCGGCGAAGGCTTCGTTGATCTCCACCAGGTCGATGTCGTCGATCGTCATGCCTGCCAGGGCCATGGCGCGGCGGCTGGCCTCGACGGGGCCGATGCCCATGATCTCCGGGGAGAGTGCCGACGCGGCGGTGGCGACGACGCGGGCCAGGGGAGTGAGGCCGAGCCGCTGGGCGGCGTCGGAGGACATGATGACCACGGCGGCGGCGCCGTCGTTGAGCGGGCAGCAGTTGCCGGCCGTGATCGTGCCGTCCGTACGGAAGACCGGCTGGAGCCCGGCGACCTTCTCCAGCGTGGTGCCGAACCGCGGACCGTCGTCGGCCGAGACGAGCGTGCCGTCGGGCAGTTCGTACGGCGTGATCTCCCGGGCGAAGAAGCCGGCCTTCACCGCCTCCTCGGCGAGGTTCTGCGAACGCACCCCGAACTCGTCCTGGACCGCTCGGCTCACGCCACGCGCGGTGGCGAGGTTCTCGGCGGTCTGACCCATCGCGATGTAGATGTCGGGGACCTGTCCGTCGATGCGCGGGTCGTGCCAGGTCGCGTTGGTCTCCGCGTACTCCGTGGTGCGCGCCTCGGCGGCGGCGAACATCGGGTTGTGGGTCTCCACCGGGTCGACGCCCGCGGACCCGAAGCCCGTGTAGCGGGAGACGCACTCGACGCCGGCCGAGACGAACACCTCGCCCTCACCGGCCTTGATCGCATGGAACGCCATCCGGGCCGTCTGCGCACTCGACGCGCAGAACCGGTTGACGGTCACCGCGGGCACGGTGTCGAGCCCGAGCTGGACGGCGACCCGCCTGGCCATGTTGCCGCCGTGTTCGTCACGGGGCTCGGCGCAGCCGAGATAGAGGTCGTCGATGTCGGTGCGGTCGAGTTGCGGGACCTTGGCGAGTGCCGCGTCGATCGCGAACGCCGCCATGTCGTCGGGGCGGACGCCGGCCAGCGAGCCCTTGCCCGCGCGTCCGATGGGGGTACGGGCGGTGGCGACGATGACAGCATCGGACATGAGCGTGGTCCCTCCGTGTACCGCGGCGACAGTCTCAACCGCCAGATGGTTACCGCTTGGTAATGTCGAGGCTAGTACGCCGGCCGACGTCATGGGTAGGACTCCCTGACCCCGGCGCGGCGAGATATCTTGCATGCAACTGCCCGCACGCGGCTTCGAGTGAATCGCCGAACTGCTGCCGTTTCGTCGTTCGTACACCCTCCTCGGTGAGTACGGACTGGAACCGCCTGATCTGGGCGGGCTTCGGTCGCCGGAAGGCCGGCGTCACACCCGCGGCGGGGTTGTAGGCGATCACGTTGACGCAGAAGAGTTCCGGCCGGCTCAGCGCGCGCACGATCCCGGCCAGCGCCCTCGCGTGGTCCTCGCTGTCGTTGTGCCCGTCGATCAGAAGGTAGCCAAGATAGGCCTTCCGTCGCGTCGCCGCGACGTGGCTGTCGAGGATCTCCAGGCACTGTGTGAGCGGAAACCTGCGGTGCAAGGGAATCATCGCCGTGCGCTCGTCGTCGTACGGCGAATGCACTGACAGCGTGACGTTGACCTGGGGATGTTCGTCCACCAGGCGCTGCAGTCCTGGTGCGAAACCCACGGTCGACACTGTGAGGCGCCGAGGGCTCATGGCGTGGAGGTCCTTGTGCTGCAGGGATTCCAGCGCGGCAATTGTGTGCGGATTCGCCAGCGCCTCGCCCATCCCCATGAACGACACGCTGTCAACCCCGCCTTGCCGGCGCGCGAAGTGCAGCACCTGGTCGCAGATCTCGTCGGCGGCGAGGTTGCGGACGAGGCCCACCGCGCCGGTGGCGCAGAACGTACAGCCGAGTCCGCACCCCACCTGGCTCGACACGCACAGGGACGTCCAGCCGGTCCGGTAGCGCGCGTACACCGTCTCGATGCGCGCTCGGTGGCGGCTCTCGAACAGCACCTTCTCGACCTGATCGCCTTGCTGTGCGGCGATCTGGTTGAGTCCGAGCAGCGACGGACCGAACTCGGTGGTGAGACGCTCCCGCAAGTCGAGCGGGAGATCGCTCATCAGGGCGGGCTCGGTAATGCCGCGCCGGTAGACGGCGCGGAGGAGTTGTTTCAGCCGGTACGAAGGCTCGCGGGAATCGGCAAGGAACTTCCGCAGGGCGGCGTACCGGGTCCGAGATGGAGCCGGCGGCACGTGAACGCACGCAT
>JBOHED010000754.1:0-8436 GCA_050700915.1 Actinopolymorphaceae bacterium
GGTGGAGTACGTGTGGAAGATGGCGTCGCCATCCCGCAGGAAGCAGCTGAAGCCGGGCATCTCGGTCGAGCGTTCCGCGGCCCAGTCCGGGTCGATCGCCACGAGTTCGGCCTGGCTCCGGTAGTTGTACTCGATCGGGGTCACACCCGCGTCGAGGGTGACGTGGAAGTCGTAGTTGAAGTCGCTGCCGAACGACGAATACCACGGGAAGGTCCACCCACGCTCCGCCCGGAACGCCGCGATCTTCCCATAGGGAGCACGGGAAACCCGCACGTACGCGGTGTCGCGCGTCTTCAGGTGCGCGAGCAGGCCGTCGGTGGACTCGTCCATGGTCGCGGTGCAGCCGAGGCAGGCCTTCTCCCACGACGGGTCGAACATCGCGTGGTAGATGATGAGCTGCCTGTTGTCCTCGAACAGCTCCGCCAGGCTGGCTTTGCCGGTCTCTCCCTCGAAGGCGTACTCCTTGTCGATCCGCACCATCGGCAGCCGCCGTCGGTCGGCGTTCAGGGCGTCGCGTTCGCGGGTCGCCTCCTTCTCCCGCACCAGCAGGTGCCGGCGCGCGGCCAGCCACTCCTCGCGGGACACAACCCCGGGAAGACTCATCTCCCACCTCCGGATGATCGATCGCTCAGTGCCACCCCGGCACCGAGTTGTTGGAGGTTGGTCGGCATAGAAGCCGACGAGCCTCCAACAACTCGCGGGCCGCTCGGGCCTTGTCACCACGGTGACGAACGGGAGAGAGCGGGATCGACAGGCGCCGTGGAGAAACTATGATTCCGGTACGTACCACTTTGCGAGTCCCTGCGGCTTTTCTGGTGTCACTGCTCCGGCAATCGCCCATCGTGCAGGAGGGACGACGACTGACATGAGCACCTCCGAAGGTGTCGAACGGTTCGGGTACCGACAGGAGCTCCGCCGCACGCTCAGTTTCACCGACCTGCTCGTCTACGGGCTCGTCTTCATGGTGCCGATCGCGCCGTTCGGGATCTTCGGCAGCGTGTATGCGGCGAGCGGTGGCATGGTCGCGCTGGCCTACGTCATCGGTGCGGTGGCGATGACGTTCACGGCTCTCTCGTACGCCCAGATGTCGCGGGCCTTCCCGGTAGCCGGATCGGTGTACTCCTACGCCGGCCGCGGCCTGCATCCCGTCGCGGGATTCCTGGGCGGGTGGCTCATCCTGCTCGACTACATCCTCGTCCCGGCACTGCTCTACATCGTCGCCGGCGTGGCGATGCACTCGTTCATCGGCGCGGTGCCGGTGTGGGCCTGGGTGGTCGGGTTCGTTGTTCTCAACACCGCCATCAACTACGCCGGCATCAAGCTGACCGCCCGGGTGAACAAGGTCGTGCTCGTCGCGGAGCTCGTCGTACTGGCGATCTTCCTCATCATCGGCATCGTCGCGCTGGCCTCGGGCAAGGGCAACGGCCAGGGCATCGAGCCGCTGTTCAACGCCGACGCGTTCGCGGCCGGCACCGTCCTCACCGCCGTGTCCGTAGCCGTCCTGAGCTTCCTCGGCTTCGACGCGATCTCGACCCTTTCCGAAGAGAACAAGGGGAACGAACGCACGATCGGGCGGGCGACACTCGCCGCGCTGGCGCTGGCCGGAGTGCTGTTCGTGGTCCAGACCTGGGTCGCCTCCCTGTTCGTGAGCGATCCGGACCGACTCGTCCGCGAAGGCGATGCCGCTGGCACGGCGTTCTACGACGCGGCCGCGGTGGCCGGTGGCCCGTGGTTGGCCGTGCTCACCGCGGTGTCCACGGCCATCGCCTGGGGGTTCGCCGATGCCCTGGTGGCGCAGGCGGCGACGAGTCGGCTGCTGTTCTCGATGGCCCGCGACCGGCAGCTGCCGCGGCTGCTGTCCCGCGTCCATCCCCGACACAAGGTGCCCGTCAACGCCACGTTGCTGGTCGCCGGCATCTCGGTCGTGCTCGGCGTGTGGTTCGCCCACCGCGCCGACGGCATCACGTTGCTGTCGACGCTCATCAACTTCGGCGCCCTGTCGGCGTTCCTGCTGTTGCACGCCAGTGTGGTGAACCACTTCGCCGTACGACGGGCAGCCGGCGGTCGGGTCGACGTCTGGCGGCACGTCGTCGCGCCCGTCGCCGGGTTCGTCGTCATCCTCTTCACGATCATCAAGGCGAACGTCGCCGCGCAACTGCTCGGCTTCACCTGGCTCGGGGTGGGGATCCTGATCGTCGTCGGTTCCTACGCGGTCGGCCGCCGCCCCCGCCTCTCGGGAATCGAGGACTCCGACGTGGAGAGTTTCCGTACGCAGGGCCCGCACTGACTCGGGCGACGTCCTGGCGAGGCGGCCACTCATCCGGGGAGACGATCTGCGGACGACCCGGCTGGGTCCTGTCCGACCGGCGCGTCGTCTGTCCTGGCGCGCACCTTCTTGAGGAAGACGGCGGCACCAGAAGCGAGGGCACCTACGGTGGCGATGCAGAGTGGGCACATGTGAGTCACCAATTCCCGGTGCGGGTGCCGTCCGGTGTGTCGACGTCCGGCTGGCTCTGTGCTTCGGTCATGTGGTCTCCTCGTGAAAGGCGGCTGCGGTGCCTGACGTGAGTGAGGACCGCCCGAACCGGCCGAACTCGTCGCTGGGGCGGAAAGAATGTCGGCCGCCGGGGACAGACTGGGCTCGCGGGACAGAACTGGGCTCGCGGGGACAGAACTGGGCTGGCGGAAAGAAGCTGGGAAGGTGAGCGCGATGAGCGGCCGTGAGGAGCGCGACGGGGTTCCGCTGACCAACCTCGACCAGTCGTTGTTCGACGGCGCTGAGGCGACGAAGCTGGATCTGGTGGACTATCTGGACAGCCTCGGCGACCGCCTCGTCCGGGTGCTGGCCGACCGGCCGCTGTCCGTGGTCCGGGTCCTGCGCGGTCAGGCACCGTTCATGCAGAAGAACGTCCCGAAGTACACGCCGTCCTGGGTGCGTACGGTCCCGCTGTGGGCGGCGTCCTCCCAACGCGACGTGTCGTACGCACTGTGCAACGACCGGCGCACGCTGTTGTGGTTCGCCAACCAGCGCGCGGTGGAGTACCACCCGACCCTGGTCCTGGCCGACCGAATGGACCGGCCGACCCATCTCGTCCTCGACCTCGACCCGCCGGACGGGGATGCGTTCGGGCCGGTCGTCGGCGCCGCGCGCCTGGTCCGCCAGGCGCTGGCCGACCTGGGCATGGTCGGGGCGGTGAAGACCAGTGGGGCGAAGGGGCTGCACGTCTTCGTACCGCTGGACGAGGCGGTGACGACCGAGGAGGCTGCCGCGGCCACCCGCGCGATCGCCGTCCGGGCCGAACGCCTCGACCCCGCGCTCGCCACCACGGCGTACATCCGCGAGGACCGCGGCGGCAAGGTGTTCCTCGACTCGACCCGGGCCGGCGGGGCGACGGTCGTCGCTGCGTACAGCCCACGGCTGCGGCCCGGCGTGCCGGTGTCGTTCCCGGTGGGGTGGGACGACCTCGACGAGATCACGCCTCGCGATTTCACCGTACGTACGGCGGCGGGGTTGCTCGGTGACGACGACCGGTGGGCCACCCAGCTGCCCGAGCCGCAGCGGTTGAGCGCCGAGCTGGTCGAGGAGGGGCGGGCGATCCCGGTCGCCCGGGTGCAGGCGATGCACGAGGGCAAGCGGAGGGCCCGCGCCCGCCGTCAGGAAGGCACCGCCTGACCGACGGCTACCCGACCTCGCTCGCGTGCCCGCGGTGACCGAGCCGCGCGGCGACAGCTACCCGATCGCGCGGGCCAGGGCGGGAGCAAGGTCGCCGCGGTCGCCCACCAGCACCCGGTCGAGTGCAAGCCAGTCGGCCATCGCCCGCAGCTCGTCGGCCAGCTCCGCTGCCACCTCGTCCTTGCGTACGCCTGGTTCGCCGTGGGCTTGGTGGACCAGCAACGCCGACTGCTGGCGGTCGGCCTTGAGGTCGACCCGGCCGACCAACCGGTCACCGAGCAGGAAGGGGAGTACGTAGTAGCCGTGCATCCGCTTGGCGGCCGGTGTGTAGAGGCTGATCCGGTAGTGGAAGTCGAAGAGTCGCAGCGCCCGGTCCCGGTCCCAGATCAGGGAGTCGAACGGGGAGAGCAGGGCCCGAGCGGGTAGCTGGCGGGGGACCTGCGCCTGTGTCCACAGGTACATCCGTGCCGACTGCCCGTCGATGCGTACCGGTGCCAGCTCTCCGGTCTCCAGCAACTCGCCGATCCGTGCCTTCGCCTGGTCGCGGGACAGGTCGAAGTAGCCGCGGAGCTGTTTCTCGGTGGCGACGCCCTGCGCGCGGGCGGCGATGCGGACGAGCTCCCGTTGGGCGTCCTCGGCGCTCGGCGGCGGCACGTCCAGCACTCCGGCAGGGAGGACCCGCTCGGTCAGGTCGTAGATCCGTTCGAAGCTCTTCCGGGTGGCGGTGGTCACAGCTCCGGTGCAGAAGAGCCACTCGAGGGCGATCTTGGCGTCCTGCCAGTTCCACATCCGCCCGCCCTCGGCGGCTGGTCCGTTGCTGCGCCGACCGTCCGGGTTGGCGTCCCCGGCCGCGACGGCGCCGCGTTCGGTGACCAGCTTCCGGACCTCGGCGACCAGGCCGGGGCGCTCCAGCGTCAGCCTCGTCATGCCTTCGATGACCGCCCATGGCGCGATGATGTCGTCGTCCCAGGTGGTCGCGTAGTCGGGCGGCGGGCGGCCGGGGACGCGGGTGGACGTCCATCCGTCCCAGACCCAGCGCTGCGCGGCCCGCATCCGCCAGTGCAGGAGCGGATACATCCGCAGGGGGAGCAGCGATGCCGCGTGACCCCAGTACTCGAAGAGGGCCCGGCCGCGACCCGAGCCCCACGCCATCCGGTCCAGCAGGTCCCGCGGATAGGCGCCCAGCCGGGCGAAGACGGGAAGGTAGTGCGAACGGCAGAGGACGTTGACCGAGTCGAGCTGCAGCACGCCCACCCGGTCGATCACGCGGCGCAGGTGTCCCGCGTTGACCCGGCCCGCCGGGCGCGGAGCGGCGAAGCCCTGCGCGGCGAGGGCGATCCGGCGTGCCTCGTCGGGAGTGATCCGTTCCCGGGGCGCAGATCCAGCGGCGCCAGCCATGCAGGGGACGATATCCCGCCGGGGGCTTCGATGTCTCCGGCCGATTCCTCCTACGACCATCCCGGGGAGAAGTTGTGCGGTGCGCGGCGAGGTTCGTACGCCGCGCGCGGAAGGTCGTCGACGACCCGCGTCGACCACCAGAGCAGCCGCTCGGTGAGGTCGGCTCGGACCTCTTGCACGGCCGGGTCGTCCCATCGGTTGCGGAGTTCCATCGGGTCCTCGGCCAGGTCGTACAACTCCCCCCGGCCGGTGACGTCGTAGAGCACCTTCCACCGCCCCTGCTTGACCATCCGGGTCGTGCCGCTCTGGGTGACGCTGTTGAGCTCGTCGTACTTCGTTCCGTCGTAGGAGAAATGTAGTGGCGGGCGCGCATCGGAGGAGTACGGCAGACCACCGAAGCCGCGTTCGGCGTACACACTGGCGAACTCCTCGGCCGGGTAGTCGCCGCCAGTCAGCATCGGCCACAGGCTCCGGCCCTGCACCCCGAAGGGAATCGGCTGGCCCACCGCCTCGCACAGCGTCGGGAGCAGGTCGGCGAGCGAGACGTGGTCGCGAGTGTTGTCGCGCGGTAGGACTCCCGGACCCGTCACGACGAACGGGATCCGCATCAGAACCTCGGGCATGCCGGCGCCCTTGCGCTGCAGGCCGTAGTCGCCTACGTAGTCCCCGTGGTCGGCGACTAACAGCACGAGGGTGTTGTCCGCGAGACCCTCCTGCTCGAGAAAGCCGACCAGCCGACGGATCTGGTCGTCGATCAGCCGCAGCATGCCGCAGTAGGTGGCGCGGTACCGCCGCCAGAGCCGGTCATAGCCGGGGCGTTTCTCCTCCAGCAGGTCACGCAACCAGCGGTAGGCGCCGCCCTTCACCTCTGCGGCCTCCGGACCGCACGCGCGCTCGGGCACCTCGTCCTCTCCGAACATCGAGAAGTACGGCTCCGGTGCCTGGTACGGGTTGTGGGGTTCGGGAAACGACACCCAACCGAAGAACGGACGATCCGGGTCGCGCCCCGCGAGGCCCTCGATCGCGTCGGAGACGATGCGGTACGGATACTGCGACTCGAGCGGAAATGGCGTGGGTTCCAGGCTCGGGCCGTGGTCGATCGACCGCAGCCAGGTCGAGAACTCCTGCTGCTGGTCGGTCTCGTCGGGACCGCGCTCGTGCCAGTACGGACCGGCAAAGGAGTCGAAGTCGTCCTTGCCGCGGTACATGTGCGTCTTGCCGGCGAAATGCAGGGAGTAGTCCGCGTCACCCAGGACGTCGAGCAGGTCGGGACCGCGCAACACCTCGCGGGTCGCGGAGTTCTGGCGTACGCGATGAGCCGACGGGAACCGCCCGGTGAGCAGACTTGTCCGCGCCGGAACACACGCCGGAGCCGTGGTGTAGGCACCTCGGATCCTTGTGCCGGATGCCGCGAGTGAGTCGAGGAACGGCATGGTGTCCAAGGCGAATCCCTCGCCCCTGGTGAAGCCGGCCCGGTGCTGGTCGGTCATGACCAGCAGGATGTTCGGCGGTGCGGCCGGTGTCATGTGCGACTCCTCGTTGTCCAACTTCTGCGCAAGCCGGGCGGCTCACCAGAACGCCTCGCGGGGCTGTCCGCGGTCCTCCGTCGCCACGAGCACGTCGAGCAGTTTCTCCTGCAGGGTAAGGCGTACCTGCGCGTGTGCGGTGTCGTCCCAGAGGTTGGTGAGCTCGTGCGGATCGGCGACGAGGTCGTAGAGCTCGCCGGCGCGTGCGCGGCCGCTCGCTGGCGTGCCGTGATGGACGACGAGCTTCCAGCGGTCGTGCCGCAGCATCGTCGTGTGGACGGCCGGATCGTACGGATGGCCGCTGTTGCGGTATTCGCACAACGCCCAGTCGCGTTGCCAGGAAGCGGATTCGCCGCGGGCCAGACCGAGCAGGCTCGCACCCTGTCCCCGCGGCAGCGGCGGGAGGCCGGCGGCGTCGAGCACGGTGGCCCCCACGTCGATCCACTGCACCAGCTCACTTCTGCGGACGCCCGCGGGGAGAACACCAGGCCAGCGCAGCAGCAGCGGGACCCGGACCGCGCAGTCGTACATCATCGGGCCCTTGAGCATGAGCTGGTGGTCGCCGAGCATCTCGCCGTGGTCGCTGGTGAAGATCACGAGCGTGTCGTCGGCGAAGCCCTCGTCGTCGAGCGTGGCAAGGATCCTCCCGACCTCGGCGTCGACGAGACTCACCATCGCGTAGTAGGCGGCCTTGGCCTCCTGCAACTCGTCGGCGGTGTACTCGGCGTAGCCTTTCGCGTGCCCACCATAGGATTTCGCCGACGCCTCGGTGAAGATCGGCGGCTTGTCGGCGAGCTCATCAGGTGTGGTGACCGGCCGCGACAGGGCCTGCGGGTCGTAGCGATCGGCGTACTCCTTCGGCGCGCCGAAGCCGTGGTGCGGATCGAAGAAGTTCGCGACGAAGCAGAACGGCTTGTCCTTCACCCGGTCCGAGCGGAGGAAGTCGATCGTCTCGTTGCCGATCCACCGGCTGTAGTGCGCCTCGGTGGGCATCGTGTCGAACGTGACGGGCGAGTTCGGGTCCACCGCCGCGTCGTAGAGCTCGGGCCGGCTCGCCCGGAGCCACCGGTGGTAGGCGTTCTCCGACGAACCGGGATAGGGATCGTGGGCCCACCGGAACACCCGGAAGCCGTCGTCGAGCCGCGGTTCGTTCCGTCCGCCGAAGCACGCCGAGAGGTGGAGCTTGCCGACGAGGCCACAGTCGTAGCCGGCGTCGGCGAGGTCCTTCGTGAACAGCCGTTCGTGCGCGGGAAGTCCGACACCGTTGGCCCACAGCCCATGGCTGTGTACGTAGCGCCCGGTCATCAGGCTCGCCCGCGACGGCCCGCAGACCGGATTCTGGACGTAGCAGTTCTCGAAGAGGACGCCCTGGTCGGCCAACCGGTCGAGGTGCGGCGTGTCGATCTCGTCATTTCCCGCTGCCCGCAGGGCGTCGAAACGCTGCTGGTCGGTGCAGAGGAGCAGGATGTTGGGTGGGTGCGGCGACATGTCAGCAACCCCTGTGTCGGCGGGTGTCGAGCGGGAACCGGGCATCAACGATGAATCCGTAGGTGGTCGTACGCGCTCACTGCCCGGCGAGGAAGTACACCTGCGGATTCTCCGGCATCAGGTTGGCGTGCAACCATCCGGTGACCGCCACCTTCGGTGTGTTGCGCAAGTCCTTGTTAACGATGCCGTACTCCCGTTTCCGCAGAGCGATCCCCAGACAGTAGAACTCCTCCACGGCGATCTCCATGATCTGCCGCATCAGGTCGTCCTGCGCCTGCTGGTCTCCGGTGGTCAGCAGCTGCCGGTACAGCTCGATCTGCCGCTTGGCCGGCGCGGGCGGCTCCTCAGCGC
>JBOHED010000755.1:0-2570 GCA_050700915.1 Actinopolymorphaceae bacterium
CGGGCTGCGGCGATTCGGCGACCTGCAGGACGGGCTGGGCATCGCCCGCAACGTCCTCACCGACCGGCTCCACCGACTCGTGGACGACGAGATTCTCGAGCGCAGGGAGTACCAGCACCACCCGGTCAGGTACGAGTATCACCTTACTGACAAGGGGATCGACCTCCTTCCCGTCCTGCTGGCCCTGATGCAGTGGGGCGATCGACACCGGACCGGCGCCGCCGGACGGCCTCGGATCGTCCGGCACGTCGGCTGTGGTGGATCAGTTGTCCAGCAGGCCAGCTGCACCCGCTGCGCACAGAAGGTGGCTGCGGAGAACATCGAGATCCGGCCCGGACCTGGGCTCGACGCGAGGGCAGAGCGTCACCACACCGCCTGAACGACGTCGCCCGAAACGAGCCGCCGGCGGCCCGATCGTCCGCGGAATTCCTCCCCGCAACCGTCGGTTGACAGTGGTGTCGCCAGTCCTCGATCACCAGGATGTGTTCGTGATGCGTGCACTTGTCGCCGATCCCTCTGCGCCACATGGTCTCCGCCTCGCGGAGGCACCCGAACCTGTCCCGGCGCCGGGGCAGGCCCTCGTCCAGGTCGCGGCGACCTCCCTCAACTACGGGGAGCTCAGCGGGGCCAGACACCAGATCCCGGGCACGGTCCTCGGCTGGGACTCCGCCGGCACGCTGGTCCGCGCCGCCAGCGATGGATCGGGCCCAGCCGAGGGCGCCCGCGTGGTGACGTTCGGCGGTCAGGGCGCCTGGGCCGAGCTTCGGGCGGTCGACACGACGGAGGTCGCCGTCGTCCCGGACGGCATCGACCTCGGTGCGGCGAGCGCCCTTCCCGTCGCGGGCGTCACGGCGCTACGGGCCCTGCGCAGGTTCGGTTTCGTCGCCGGTGAACGCATTCTCGTCACCGGCGCCTCCGGCGGCGTCGGACGGTTCGCCGTGCAGCTCGCCGCCATCGCCGGTGCCCGGGTGATCGCGAGCGTCGGGCGTCCCGAGCGCGGCGCTGGGCTTGCCGAGATCGGTGCCGCGGAGATCGTCGTCGGCATCGACGGGATCGACGAGCCGGTACGCGGGGTGATCGACACCGTGGGCGGCCAGCAGTTGGCCGACGCGTTCGCCCTCCTCGCCGAGAACGGCTCACTCCAGTCGATCGGTGGCACGGCCGGCGAACCGACCGTCTTCCCGCCGTACGCCACGGTGGGGATCCGGCGCAGCATCGAGGCGTTCACGATGGGAGACCACCTCGCCGGCGACCTCGGCTATCTCCTGGCCCTGCTCGCGGCCGACCAGCTGGATCCGCAGATCGGCTGGCGCGGCAGCTGGAAGCGGGTCGGGGAGGCCGCCGACGCACTCGTCGGGCGTCAGGTGGCCGGCAAGGCCGTCCTCGACGTCGCCTGACCGGCTCGGCCAGCGCCGCCGGTCAGTCCGTCAGTCCAGCCGAGCCAAGCCAGCCAGCCAAGCCCGTCCAACCAGCCAGTCAGTCGAGGTCGAACGGCAGCCGCCGCCGGGCGCGGTCGCGTACCTCCGCCGGCAGGGCGGCCACGTCGACCAGCCTCGGCAGCAGCTCCGCTTCGAGTGTCAACGCCCGGAACACCACGCCGATCGTGACCTCGTGCGCGGGACGTTCGAGGATGGTCACCTCATCGCCAGCGCCGATGTGCCCGGGTGAGACCACCCGGAGGTACGCACCCGGCACCGCACGCTGCGTGAAGGTCTTGATCCATCCGCGCTCGCCGAGCCAGCCCACGAACGTCGCGCAGGGGATCCGGGGAACGCAGACCTCCAGAACCACGTCGGAGCCGACCTGCCATTGCTCCCCGATCAGGGCACCGGTGACGTCGAGCCCTGTAGTCGTGAGGTTCTCGCCGAACGAACCGTTGCGGAGAGATCGACCCAGCTTGGCCTCCCAGGCGTCCAGGTCCTCGCGCGCATAGGCGTAGACGGCCTGGTCGTCGCCACCATGGTGCTTCCGGTCACCGATGAAGTCACCGACCAGGCCACTGCCGAGACCGCCGTGTTTGGGGCCGGGAGCGCGCACCTCCACCGGCTGGTCGCTCGGCCGTTTGTCGATGCCGGTGATCCCGACATCCTTGTGTGCGTTGGCGTGTGCCTTCCCGACGTTGACCGAGAGCAGCTTGGGCATGGTCACCTCGACAGGTCTGGAGGCCAGCCAGGTGAAGGTGCTGGCACACAAAGAGGGCCGGGGATACCCGACCCGTACGGATCGTACGTCGTGGTACCCCCGGCCCTACAACGCCGTCTGGTCGGCGACTATGCCCGGGCAGTCGCGCTACGAGCCCTTCTTGGCGGGCTGTTCGCCACTGAGCCCGGCCGCGCCGAGCAGCGCCGACGGGTCGGTGCCGGACAGGGTGGCGAGCATCTGCCGCACGTTGGACAGCTGTGCGTTGATGCTGTCGCGACGCTGGGTGAGCGCCTTGAGCTCTCGGTCGGACTCGCTGCGGATCCGGTCGGCCCGGGTCTTGGCCTCCGACACGATCTCGTGTGCCTTGCGCTGCGAGTCGTCCACGGCACGCTCGGCCTTCTGCATCGCCTCCGCGTGCGTACGTTCGG
>JBOHED010000756.1:0-4569 GCA_050700915.1 Actinopolymorphaceae bacterium
CACAACATCCCGGTCGCTGCCAACCAGGGTGGCCGGGGGATGGGATTCGAGCTGGAGCAGACCACGAAGGCGCTCGGCGAGGTGGACCTCGAACGGCTGGTCGTCGAGGCCGGCGAAGGGCTTGACGAGGCCGCGCAGAAGAAGAGCGTGACGAGCGTGGCCATGGCGTTCAACGAGCTGCTGCCGATGATCCCGTTGTTCGAGAGGTACGGAAACAACCCCTGCCTGGAAGGCGAGCGGGCCGGCAAATGGCCGCCGGACAGCGATCCGATCCTGCAGAACTCGCCGTACGCGGACAACTTCACGATCATGCTGATGTACGCAGGACGGCTGACCCCGGCGAAGGGCGCGAAGTGATCGGGTTCCCACGGACCGACGCACAACCCTTCGACTGGCCACGCCGCCGGATCGCCCCGGCCTTCGGCCGCCACGGCATGGTCGCCTCGTCCCATCCGCTCGTCACCGGCACGGGCCTGCGCACCCTCGCCGCCGGCGGCAACGCCGCGGACGCCGCGGTCGCGTCCGGACTGGTGGCGGCGGTCGTCATGCCCGAGATGTGCGGGCTCGGCGGCGACCTCTTCGCCCTCGTCCACGACCCGGCCGGGCCGTCGGCGGTGGGGCGGGGCGGCACCGGCCACGTCGAATCGGTCCAGGGCAGCGGAACCGCGCCGCGGGGTGCCTCCCTCGACGCGATGCGGCAGGCCCACGACGGTGTACGCATGCCGCCCACCGGTCCGCTCTCGGTGACGGTGCCCGGCATGGTCCATGCGTACTTCACGCTGCTGGAGCAGTGGGGGAGCCGCCCGTTCGGCGAGCTCGTCATCCCGGCGGTCGACTACGCGCGCGGACACGCGATCTCACCCGTGCTGGTGTCGTTCATCGCGAAATTCGCCGACCTGTTGGGCCGGTTGCCGGCGACGGCGAAGGTCTTCCTCCCCGACGGCCGCCCGCCGGAGCCCGGCAGCGTGTTCCGGCAGGAGGGCCTCGCGCGGACGCTGGAGGCGCTGGCCACCGGCGGGTCCGGAGTGTTCTACGAAGGGGAGATCGCCGAACGCATCACCGGCTACCTCGCCGACGTCGGTGGTGCTCTGCAGATGTCCGACTTCGCCGAGCACCGGACCACCCTCTCGGCGCCACTCTCGACGACCTACCGCGACCACACGGTGTTCCAGACCGCACTGCCCAGCCAGGGCGTCATCATGCTGGAGGCGCTCAACATCGCCGAGTGTTTCGACCTGGCCGACCTCGGGGTGGGCACGGCAGCGGCCACGCATGTCCTGGTCGAGGCGATCCAGCTGGCGTTCGCCGACCGGCATGCGTACCTCAGGGACCCGACGGTGGGCGCGTCGCCGGTGGAGCACCTGTTGTCGAAGGAGTGGGCGGCGCGGCGGGCGGCGCGGATCGGCGACCGTGCGCTCACCGAGATCCCGGCCGGCACCTTCGACGACGGGCACACGACCTATCTCAACGTCGTCGACGGCAACGGGATGATGGTGTCGCTGATCCAGTCCGTCGCCGCCAACTTCGGCAGCGGGGTGGTCGCGGGCGACACCGGGGTCGTGCTCAACAACCGCGCGTCGGCGTTCTCCCTCGACGACCGGCACCCGAACGTCTACGCGCCGGGCAAGAAGCCGATGCACACGCTCAACTGCTACCTGGTCGCGGACGGGGATGGCCGGCTGGTGCTGGTCGGCGGAACCCCCGGCGGCGACCGGCAGCCGCAGTGGAACCTGCAGGTGGTGTCCGGTCTCGTCGACGGCGGCTGGGACGCGCAGCAGGCCGTCGAGCAGCCGCTGTGGTTCAGCTCGACGCCGTTCGGTGTGGGGCCGGCGTCCGGATTCGAGTTGACCCTCGAAGGTCGGGTGGGGGAGGAGGCCGCCGCCGACCTGCAACGGCGCGGTCACCGCGTCACCGTCGACGGCGACTGGAGCTGTCTTTCCGGCGCGCAGGTGATCGCCCGGGACCCCGAGACCGGTGTGCTCGCCGGCGGGTCCGACCCTCGCCAGGAAGGGCTCGTCCTCGGGTTCTGAGCAGGTCCCGCCAATCGCGTGGGAATACCTCTCGCCACGACTGGCCTTGACGCCGACGTCAAGGTCTACCGTCGCAGATGAGGTGGTGGGGATGCGGATCGGAGAGCTCGCCGAGCGGACCGGCACGACGACCCGGGCGCTGCGCTACTACGAGGCGCAAGGCCTGCTGGCGGCGCGCCGGAGCGCCAACGGCTACCGCGACTACGGCCGCGAGGACGAACGGATCGTCACCGAGATCAGGTCGCTGCTCGCGATCGGTTTCTCCCTCGACGACACGCGGCCGTTCGTGGAGTGCCTGCGCGCCGGCAACCCCGCGGGGGACGTATGCCCCAACTCCGTCGCCGTCTACCACCGAAAACTCGCCGAGCTCGACGGCTGTATCGACCGGCTCCAGGCCACCCGGGCCAGAGTCGAGGCGCAGCTTGCCGGCGCACTTCGTCGTACGACAGGAGACCAGGGATGCCACTCAGCAACGCCGCCACCGCCACAACAACCGTCACCGACGCCGACTTCGCCGAACGGGTTCTCGCCAGTGACCGGCCCGTGCTCGTCGAATTCTGGGCACCCTGGTGTCCTCCCTGCCGGATGATCGCTCCCATACTCGAGGAGATCGCC
Source organism: Actinopolymorphaceae bacterium (assembly GCA_050700915.1). Taxonomy (GTDB): domain Bacteria; phylum Actinomycetota; class Actinomycetes; order Propionibacteriales; family Actinopolymorphaceae; genus Thermasporomyces. Next base: position 2,646 of record JBOHED010000756.1, read on the forward strand.
GCCGACCACGCCGCCTACCTCACGGTGGCGAAGGTCAACACCGACGAGAACCCGCAGACCGTCGCGGCCTGCCGCGTCACGGCGAACCCGACGATGCAGGTCTACCGCGACGGCGAGCTCGTCCACGTGATCGTCGGAGCGCGGTCCAAGGCGCGCCTGCTGGCGGAGCTTGCCGAGCCTCTGGGCATCGCCGGGCATTCCGCGTCGACCACATAGCCTGGTCGGGTGACGAGCTGGGTCCTCCACTGCCGCGAGCTGACCGGTGAAGTGGACGCCGAGCGGGCGTTCGAGGTCCTGTTCGGGACCAGCCGGTGGGCGTTCTGGCTGGACAGCAGCCTCGTCGACGGACCGGCAAGGTACTCGCTGCTCGGTGACTCCGGCGGTCCGCACGGCGACGTGCTGCACGCCCGGATCGCCGACGGCGGGTCGGCCACCGTCTTCGACGAACTCGAACGCCGACTCGCCGCACGGACCGTCCAGGTTCCCGACGGACTGCCGCCGGCCCTTGCCTGCGGATACGTCGGCTACTTCGGCTACGAGTTGAAGGCGTACGACGGCGTGCCGGCACCGCACAGCGCTCCGCTGCCGGATGCGACGTGGATGGCGGCGACGAGGTTCGTCGTGATCGACCACCGTGACGCACGGACCTGGGTGTGTGAGCTTGCCGACGCGACCGAGCCGGCGCGATGGATCGACGGTGCGCTCGCCCGGCTGCGGGACCTGCCCCACGGGACGGCACCACTCGGGGGGTGGTCGGTCTCCGATGCCGGTGTGGATCCCGAACCCTGGTTGGTACGTCCGCGCCAGCGCTACCTCACCGACATCGAAACCTGTCTTGACCGGTTGCGGGCCGGTGAGAGTTACGAAATCTGTCTCACCAACTCCGTCGAGCTGCCGTTCGACGCGGATCCGTGGTTGCTCTACCGGCGGTTACGGCGGATCAACCCCGCGCCCTTCGCCGCCTACCTGCGGCTCGGAGACGCCCACGTCCTCTCGGCGTCGCCCGAACGCTTCCTCGCCGTCGACGCGGAGCGTCACGCCGAGTCGCGGCCGATCAAGGGCACGGCACCCAGGGCCGCGGACCCGGGCGTCGACGCTTTGTTGTGCAAGGAGCTCGCCACGAGTGCCAAGACGCAGGCGGAGAACCTGATGATCGTCGATCTCCTGCGCAACGACCTCGGCCGTGTGTGCGAACCGGGCACGATCAGCGTTCCGGCGTTCCTCGCCGTCGAGTCGTACGCCACCATGCACCAGCTGGTTTCCACGGTCCGCGGCCGCCTGCGCGGCGGTGTGAGCGCAGTGGGAGCTGCCCGTGCCTGCTTTCCTCCCGGGTCGATGACCGGGGCACCGAAGTTGCGGACGATGCGGATCCTCGACGAGTTGGAGGGCCGTCCGAGGGGCGTCTACTCCGGAGCGGTCGGACACTTCGGGCTCGCCGGAACCGCCGACCTCAGCGTGGTCATCCGTACGGCCGTCGTCCACGGCGGTTTGCTCACGGTGGGTGCAGGTGGGGCGATCGTGCTCGACTCCGACCCACGGGAGGAGTACGACGAAATGCTGCTCAAGGCGGCGGTCCCGTTGCGGGCGCTCGACCCCCGCATCTGACGCTCCGCGAAAGCCTTTTCGGGTTATCGGACCCGGTTGGTGGCGGAGCGTAGTTCACACGGAATTCACATCAGCCCGGCCTTCCGTCATCGGTCCGCAACATTCGGCGGCGGCCCGCGAAACACGGCCGGACCACGCTTGCCAGATCCATTCGGCGGCGGCTCCACCGCCGCGATCCACCAACCAGAGCACCACCGAAGGTTCGGACGAACTCGCGAGGAGAAGCGATGCCCGAGCTCAGCGCCGGCGACACCGCCTGGGTGTTGGCCAGTTCCGCCCTAGTCCTGTTGATGACACCCGGACTCGCCCTGTTCTACGG
>JBOHED010000757.1:0-2671 GCA_050700915.1 Actinopolymorphaceae bacterium
TGCATGGCCCGCGCGTAAAGCTCGGTGCTGCCCTGCTGCGCGTAGGTGAACAGCTGCGCCTCCGGCGCGTACACGATCCCCACGTCGGGCGCCACGGGCCGGGACTGCCAGAGGCGTTGCTGGTCGGATGCGGTGGCCCAGCGCGCCATCGTGGTCACCATGTCCGAGCGCGGCGTCCGCGACCCGTCCATGCCGTACCCGCCGAACGCGCCGAACAGCGGCCCGTCCAGGAGGGGGCGCCAGCGCAGGTAGAAGACGCCGCTGGCGCCGCTGGCGAAGCTGGCGAGGTTCCAGTAGCGGATGTCCTCGACCGAGGCGATCCGGCCTTCGTCTCGCGGCTTTCCGATCACCTGGCGCTGCATCCACAGCGGTCCGGCGTAGGCCTCCGCGTGCCAGAACGGCTTGCCACGGCTGGCGGATCGGACGAGGTCCATGGCGTGCAGCTGCTTCCACGGTTCGTCGCCGTGCCGGCTCGATCCCCAGGTGAGGCCGTACGACTCGACCTCGGCGGCCGCCCGCCAGTCGTCGGTTCCGCGCGGTGCGGCGTGGGTGAGACTGCCGGCCACGCCGTGGGCGGTCAACGCGCACTCGGTGTCGATCGACCGGACCAGCTCGGCACGCCAGCGCATCAGACTGTAGGCGTTGTCCTGGCGGAAGGTGAGCCAGTCGAGCACGTCGGCATAGGGTTCGACGGTGCGCGGCGGGTCGATGTCGTCCCAGTCGGCGTAGCTGTGCCGGCCCCAGGCCTCGCCGAGAGTACGCAGGTCGCCGTAGCGTTCGCGAAGCCAGGAACGGAACTTCCCGGCAGTGGCAGGGCAGTAGCAGACGTCTTCGGCATAGCCGCACTCGTTCCAGATGTCGTAGCCGCCGAGGCCGGGGTGGCCGCGGTACCGCGTCACCAGCGCGGTGAGGAACGCTCCGGCGCGTTCCTTCGCGTCGTCGTTGTCGAGGCAGAGGCCCGGGAAGCCACCGATCGCACAACTCGGACTGATGGTCGAGCGCACCGGCGTACCGTCGCGGCGTTCGAACCGGGCATGTGCCAGCGAACGGAACGCCCACTCCGGGGCGGAGGTCATCATTTCCGCGACGACGGTCCTGATGCCGTGGTCGGCGGCAAGACCGAGTTGACGGTCGTAGTCGGTCCAGTCGAACTCACCCGGCGCCACCTCGATGGCGGACCACAGGAACCAGTGTCGGAAAGCGTTGTGGCCGTCCTCGGCCGCCGTCCGGTAGTCCCGTGCCCAGTCCTCGCGCGGCGGGTTCGACTTGCGGAAATACACCGCACCGTAAGGGAATGCAGGCAGGTTGTCGGCAGGCACAACGACCGTCCTTCATCGCGAAAGTTTCGCCATCTGGAATGAGGAATCTGCTGTACGAGAACATAGCCAGCACGCTCTGAACACGGCAAGGCGATGCCGGAACAGGCTCCCGACCTGACCGGGATCTGCCGAGCAACGGTCACCTCGGGGGCATGAAGGCGCGTGCCCGGGCGCTCGACCGGAAAGACGCGGGCGACGCCACCCAGCTTCGCGACGAGTTGGCGAAGCTGGGTGTCGTCGTCCGCGACGAGGAGAAGCGGCAGTTCCTGCGTACGACCGGCTCCGCGGGGGAGCTTCCTGCCGCCGCGACCGGGAACCGACCCTCGTCAACGCGTGGCTGCTGCCTCCTGCCTGTGCCCCTTCCTGCCACGGCTCCCTGACTTCTTCATGACGGCCATGCCCAGTGTGAGTGCGCCGAACACGAGGAGCCAGATTCCGAGGATCGCCGTGAGGACCGGCAGGGAGATCCCGCCGATCGCGAGCACGATGATGCCCACGACGACCGCCAGGCAGCCGGTGAGCATCGCCATGGCCATGCCACGTCCCGTCCGGCCTGCGCCGACAAAGTTCGCCAGGACCGCAAGAGCCCCGCCGACGAACCAGAACAGCCCGAGCAACAGAGCAAGCGATGTCACCGATCCTCGGCCGTCGCGCAAGGCGAGTACGCCGATGATGAGCGCGAACACTCCGAGGAATCCCATGACGACAGGCGCGCCTCGCTCCCCTTCCCCGGCCGCCGCCTGAGAGAAGCAGTACACGCCGTAGAGCAGGACCTGGATCGCGAACAGGGTGGCAACAGCCGCGAGAGAGATACCAGGCCATGCCAGCGCGATGATGCCCACGATGAGGCTGACGCATCCGAGTGCGGCGAGCGGCATCCACGAGTCCATCTTCGCGAGGAAGCCGGGCTTCCCGCCCTCGCGCTCGGCCGTCGGTCGCTCTGTCGTCCGATCAGCCGCGCGGTCAGTCGTGCGGCCTTCTGCCGTCCGTTCGCCGCGTTCCACCCCGCGGTCCGTCGTACGTTCCCTCGTCCGGTCGGATGGCCCCGCCTGAGGTGGTACGCCGGGAGCCTGGGCGGTCTCGGTCTCCCTCGTCCCAGGCGCCTGATCCCGTCGGGGATCATGCGGTTCCGTTGTCATAGCTCTCGCCCCTTCGCCCCCTCTGGGTGGAGTCGAATTCGGCGGTGAGCGGTCTGCGCGCGTTCCCGTATCGGGCGGTCAGCGAGACGATCTCCCGCCAGCACCATCCGCAAAGGGGATCTCTCGTGTCGCGACACCTTCAACGTCGGCGTCTGCGACTCAATTGTCCTTGCTGCGTTGGACTTCTGGTGTTGTCGATCATGACGAACGGGC
>JBOHED010000758.1:0-1887 GCA_050700915.1 Actinopolymorphaceae bacterium
GGGTGCGAGGTGGCGGTGTGCGGTGAGCTCGCGGCCGATCCGCGGGCCGCCGAACGCCTGGTGCGCCTCGGCGTCGCGGAACTGTCCATGGCCCCGGCGTCCATCCCGGCCGTCAAGCAGGCCTTGCACCAGGCGTACGACAGCGAGACGTAAGTCCGCGCGCGGTGACGTAGGTGAACGGAATCGGCGCCGCCGAGCCACCGAAGTGCTGGGCGCGGTTTCTCAGGGGTAGGGCTGGACCGGGCTCGTGCCGCCACCAGCCGTGGCGAGCGCGTGCGGGTGGCCGGTGGACAGGTGGTGCCGCGCGACATGGAGAGCGGTGACGAGCTCGTGGTGCCACTGCGGGCCGTCCGGTCCCACCGCACCGCGGGCCAGCCGGTCGGCGAAGAACGCGAGCTCCGTCACGGCCGTCTGGAAGTCGCGGACGGCCCTCGCCGCCCCTGTGCCCCAGCGCGCCTTGACCGCCCGACGCCAGCCACGCCGACCCGACATGGTGGTCAGCAGGCGTACCTCCTCCGGTCGGATCCACCCCGCCGCGACGAACGCCGGAAGCTGCGTGGCCACGATCCGGCGTTCCCGCTTGCGCTGCCAGATCACGACGATCGCGAGGCCGACGAACAGCGGCACCATGACGAGGACGTAGACCCCGAGGAAGCCCGCGCCGTCGAAGAGGAACGCCGAGCCGTTCCACAGCCCGTGCAGGAAGACGGCGGCGAGATAGCCCAGGACCGGCAGCAGGAACCTCGCCCGGTGCGTACTCCTGGCCATCGCCCCGACCGCGAGGCCGGTCATCACGGTGAACATCGGATGCGCGAACGGCGACAGGATGCACCGGAGGGCGAACACCGTCAGGCCGCCCTGGATGCCGTCCTCGGAGAAGGCCGTCCCGAGATAGAGAATGTTCTCGGTGAAGGCGAATCCCACGCCGACCAGTCCGGCGTAGACGATCCCATCGACGATCCCGTCGAACTCGCGCCGCTTCGCCAACACCAGGACCACCAGGAAGAGCCCCTTGAAGCCCTCCTCGACGACAGGTGCGGTGACGATGCCGCCGAGAGCGTCGCCCGCCTCGACACCGACCACGGCAACCCACGCGAGGTCGAGGACGAAACTGCTGATCAGTGCGGCCACCGTGGACACGCCGGCACCCCACAGGAACGCGGCGAGCAGCAGCCGCCCCGGTTCGGGCTCCCACCGGTCGAGCCACAGGAACACGGCCACGACCGGTAGCACCGGCAGCAGCGCGAAGAGGGTGCCCAGCGCGGTGGGGACGACTCCGGCGCCGAACACCGTGAGCCCGAGCAACGGCAGGATCAACGCGGCCATCAGGACCAGCAGGATGACCGGCGGATACACCCGGCGGCGCTGGAGCACGCCCCATGGCCGGTGCGGCGCCGGTGCCATGCCAGGAACGGGAGGCGGGGCATTCATGCGGACAGAGCCTAAGAGGTCGCGCAAGTACGGAAGTCGCGGGCCGCGCGCGTGGGGGCGCGCTGAAGATGATCAACGGTGGCGAAACCGGACAACGCGCAGGGTGAGCGTCCGGATTGGGTACCCGTTGATCATCTCGGGAGTGCCGCGGGCGCTGACGCTTCGCACATCGGTATGTACGTACGGTGCAAAGCGCTGGCCAAGCTCAGCCGGGCCCTCGTGAGAAGGGGCCCTCTCGCGGTAGCGTCGGGCAGGTGATCGTCGTCACTGCTGCTCTGAAGGGCGGGGTGGGCAAGACCACCACCTCCGTCTAACTCGCGGCGCTCGCGACCACCAACCGACGCTCCGCCATCCTCGTGGACGCCGATCCCCAGGCCAGCGCGGCCGAGTGGATCGAGCACGCGGGCGACGAGCGCTTCGAGCGGATCGCCGTCGTCGAGGCACCGACCGACCGGT
>JBOHED010000759.1:0-5570 GCA_050700915.1 Actinopolymorphaceae bacterium
GACCCCGGCGGCCAGCGTGAGCGGGCTGATCTTCGGCCACCCGGCGTCGCGGTACTTCACCGTGGGGCGGCTCGGCAAGGACCAGATCGAGGACTACGCGGTGCGGCGTGGCCTCGATCTCTCCGAGATGGAGCGGTGGCTGCGTCCCAACCTCGGCTACGAAACCGAGGGCTAGCCCGACCCGGCACGTTCTCCCGTGATGATGTTCGTGATCATGACGAGCCTTGGAGTCTTTCCGACGCTATGACGTGGGAAAGACTCCAAGGCTTCGATTCCCGATGCCACGGCGGCGGGGACATCGACGGGTGGTAGCGCGGCCACCTGTCCGGTGAGCGCCGCGGGCGAGGGCGTACGTTCTGCCGGTCTAGGGCCTGCGAAGCCGACCGATGTTCAGCACCCCTCCCAGACGTCGCTCGGGTCCTACTCGACGAGTTCCTGCTCCGTCTCGCGGAAGCGGCGGAAGGCGTGCATGTCGTAGTCGAGGCCGTACACGCGCTTGAGGTCGGCGACTGCGGCAAGGGAGCGCTTACCGAGCGCGCTCCACGCCTGCTCGCCCTCCTCGCCAGGCACCGGCTCGAACGAATGAAGCACGATCTTCTCGAGCAGTTGCCCGAGCGTCATGTTCTCGAACTCGGCCAGGCCCTTCAGGACCTTGACCAGGTTCCGCTCCATGCGGACTCCAAGCTGAACCCGCTCAACCGTAGGGACATCTCCGTCTGTCGTCATGGTCCCACGGTACCTCGGGACCACCGGGCGGGCAAGATCTCTCCGTGGGGCTGAGCGGTCAGGCGCTAACAGGGCGGTCACGCGTCGAAGAAGCGCACGTAGGTGACTCCGTCGAGGTCGTCGGCGTAGTACCGGCAGGACCCGCCTGTCCGCTGGACGGCGTGAGTGGAAGCGGATGCTCGACGTTCATTGCGAACTTATGGCTGACCGTGCCGCAGTTCGGTCGACCACAACCTCGCAATGAATACTCATCACATAGTCCTGGGTGAATCCTGCAGCCTCGTAGAAGCGCCGGCCCGCCGTGTTGTCGACGGGGGTGTCGCCCCGGATTCCGCGTGCCCCACGTTGACGCACGAAGCGTTCGGCCGCCTCGGTGCCGTCGGCGACTGCCCACTCATGGTCGTTCTCCCCACCAGTGACCTACCTGGGCCGGGTGATGCTGTGTTGAGCGATCCTGTGCTGAGCGATGCTGGACAGCGTCGCCGACATCCTCCGTCAGGAGGACGTGTCGGACCGGATGGGAGGGCGATGGGCCGGGAACGCCTTGCTGGAGCGGGAAAGGGTCGGATCATCTACCGGGACGGCGACACCGTACGCAGACCCGTCGGTCCCCAGACCGCTGCCGTCCACGCGCTGCTCCAGCACCTGGAGTCGGTCGGCTTCGACGGCGCGCCTCGAGTGCGCGGGATCGACGACGAGGGTTGTGAGGTGTTGTCGTTCGTCGAAGGCCAGGAGGGTCGTCAGATCCGCCACGGTGTGCGGACGTTGGCGCAGGTGGGACGGCTGGTCCGGGAGTTCCACCAGGCCGTCGAGGGATTCCGGCCGCCACCGGATGCGGTGTGGCGGCGGGCTGGATCGGCGGACGAGCTGGGCGGGCCGTCGATCGTCTGTCATGGCGATCTTGCGCCGTACAACACGATCTACCGGCAGGGGACGCCGGTCGCGTTCATCGACTGGGACCTCGCCGGCCCGGCGCCGGCCATGAACGATGTGGTGCATGCGGCGTGGTCGTTCGTTCCGCTCTACCCGGACGAGATCTGCGCGCGGATCGGCCTTCCGGTGCTGCCGCGCGGGCCGCGGCTCCGACAGTTCTGCGACGGCTACGGATTGCGGGACCGCGACCGCTTCCTCGACGTCGTACGCACACATCTCTCCGCCCACACCAGCCCGACGGCCAAGCGGAGCGTCCCTTTCCTCGATGCGATGCGGCAGGAGTGGCAAGTCCACCTTGACGGGTAGGCATTGACGGGTAGGCAAACGACGCGACCTGACGCGCACTCACCAACGGCCGCGGTGCTCGGGGACGAGGCGGACGAGAGGCGTGACGCAGATGAGCAGAACCGCGAAGGCGAGGAAGATGTACGCTTGCGTCGTCCCCGGGTCGTCGCTTCGCGCGAGCACCGCGGTGGCCACCGACACGGCGACGATGGAGCCGGACTGACGGAACATCCCACGCAGCCCGGCGACGGCGGCGAGATGGTCGCGTGCGAGTTGCAGGCTCGCGTTGTTGGACGCGGGGACGGCGAGTCCCATGCCCAGGCCGGTGACGCCGGCGGCAACCGCGAGCCATCCGTATGACGAACTTCCCGCGGGTGCGAAGAACAGGCCCACCATCCCTCCGGCCACCAGAAGGAAGCCGAGGACGATCGGCAGCCGGCAACCAGTACGCCGTAACGCCAACACGGCAAGGCCGGCGACGCAGATCATCCCGACCGCCCGGGCGGTGAGGAGCGTGCCGCCCTCCAACCCGTCGAGCCCGAACCGCTGCTCCGCATAGAGAGGCAGCAGTGGCCCGAAGCCCAGCGCGGCGATGCCGAACAGGAAGTTGATCAAGTTCATCGCCCCGAAACCCTTGCCACGCAGGAGTCGCCAGGGAATGAACGGCGTGGCGGAATGTCGCGTGTGCTGGACGAAGAGCACCGCCAGCACGAGGGCGGCAACCTCGGCGGCCAGGAACGCCGGATGCAGGAGTTCCGTACGCGCGTTGCCGAGCATGGTGACGCCGTACATCGCGGAAAGGATCGCCCCGGCGAACAGCAGGATCCCGCGGGCGTCGGTTCGGGTGACGGCCTTGCGACCACCCGACGGGATGAAGACGGCGGCGAGGATGAACAGGACGAGTCCGATCGGGACGTTGATGAGGAAGATCCCGCGCCACGATCCGTACGTCACGAAGAGGCTTCCGATGATCGGCCCGACGATGCCGCCGATCGGGAAGATGCTCGTGAACATGCCGAGCGCCCGGTCCCGACCGCTGCCGAAGTGGTCGGCGACGATGCCGGTGGCCGACGGCATGAACGCGCCGCCGCCCAGCGCCTGCAGGGCACGGAACGCGATCAGCAGATAGATGTTGTCGACGAGGCCGCAGCACAGCGACGCGGTTACAAACACGACGATGGCGCCGAGGAAGACGCGCTTGCGGCCGTACTGGTCGCTGATCCTGCCCGCGAGTGGCAGCACCACGATCTGACCGAGCGCGTAGATCGTGATCGTCCAGCTGCTCCAGTTGACCTGTGTCTGCATGTCCTGACCGATCGCGGTCAGGGCGGTCGCCACGCTGGTCTGGTCGATCGAGCCCATGAAGAGGCCGAGCGACACGATCGCGAAGACGAGGCCGCGGCGGGGGAGCGGCTCGTCATGCCCCACGGCGGTGGCTGGCGGCGGCTTCTGCTCGGCGGCCGGAGCGAGCACCGGAGCGGGCGTACGCACCCTATGCTTGCGCTTCCCGTGCGTCCGTCCGTGGCGCGTGGTGGAGCCGAGCCGTCGCCTGAGGTGGTGGTGGTCTTCGGGTGATGACGGCTCCGACGTACGCACCGTGCAAGACTACATTGCTTGCCGGCAGGCAACTAACAAACGCGGGCCCGCAAACCCCATGTGCGGGCTCGCAGACCTTGAGGTGGACATGGTGGACGCGGACACGGTGACCCGCCTGCGCGTCGTCATCGGCAGGCTCGCGCGGGAGCTCAACGCGACCGCGACCGGAGAAGGCCTGACCCCTACCCAGGCGTCGGTCCTCGGTCTGGTGACCGGGCGCGGCCCGCTGGGCATGGCCGAACTCGCCGGGCTCGAGGGTCTGAACCCCACGATGCTCTCGCGCGTCGTCGGCAAGCTCGACGAGCTGCGACTGGTCCGCCGGCTGCCGGATCCGGACGATCTGCGGGTGGTCCGGGTGGAGGTGACGCCGGCGGGTCGCCGCGTGCACCAGCGCATTCGTACGCTGAGGACGCGGGTGGTCTCCCGGTGCCTGGAACGGCTGCCGGACCAGACGGCGCACACCCTGCTCGACGCTCTCCCCGCGCTCGAGGCTCTGGTCGACGAGCTCAAGGCGTCGAAGCCCGTCCAGGATCAACCAGGCGTACGCCGAAACTGAGCGGAGTGCGAGAAGCATGTCTGACCATCACCGCGGCGTTCCCTCCATCCGGATGGTCGCCCTCGATCTCGACGGCACCATCCTCGAGGCCGGTACGACGATCACCGGCGAGGTGCTCACCGCACTCGCCACCCTGCGGGCCGGCGGGGTCACGGTGGTGACCGCGACCGGGCGTCCCGTCGACTTCCAGCTCGACCTGCTCGAGCGGCACGGCATCGGGCCGGCGGCGGGGCTGTTCGGGGCGCTCATCGCCGATGAGCGCGAGATCCATCTCCTCGACGAATGCCAACCGCCCGCTCGTGCGTACCGCCCGCACGACGAGTGGAACGACGTCATCCGGAAACGCTGGGACACCTTTCTCGACGAGGCACTCGGCTGGCTGGACCGCGTGGCCGACGAGGCGGCCCGTCGTGGTTGGGCGACCAGGAGGTACGACCGGACGCAGATCGCGCGCCGCGGCCTCGCGACCATCTGGATCGAGGAACCGCACCAGGCCGCCGCCCTGTGTGCCTGGCTCGCCGACCAGGTGGCCGATGCGGGGAGCGAGCTGGTCTGCAACCGGAACGTCCGGCTGGTCCAGGTGATCGACCGGCTGGCCGGCAAGGGCAACGTCCTTTCGACGCTCGCCGATCTCCACGGAGTCACCGCCGATCAGGTCTTGGCGATCGGTGACTCCTCCAACGACATCTCGATGGTGGACGGCCGCTTCGGGTTCCGCTCCGCGACACCTGGCAACGCCGACGCGGAGGTCAAGGCCGCCGTTCGACGGGCCGGCGGGTACGTCGCACAGGGCACGGTGGGCGCCGGCGTGGTCGAGGCGCTCGCCGCGCTGTGCCCCACGGCCCTAGCCAGGCGTACCTGATCCCAGGTGCAGCGGGGAGCTGCCCGGCGACCGGCGTGGGTCGGCGAGCGGGACGCACTGGGCTCAGGTCAGCCGGTCGTAGTGGGTTGGCTCCCAGGCCAGCATGGCCTCGATCCGGATCATTCCGGACTGCTCCAGCAAGGTCACCGGATTGTCGCCGGTGAACCGGTAGAGACCCGTCTCGTGGTCGCGGAACCTGGCGTATGACTGGTCGGCGTACCACCGCATCGCCTCGTGGTAAGCGGGACTCGGCTCGATCGCCCACAACTGCAACAGGTTGGCGAAGAAGATGGCGTGGAACCTCGCCGGCTGGGAGAAGTAGCGCTCGTCCTCGGCGAGGAAGGCGAGCGCCTTGGCGGCCGCGTTCCGCGCCTGGGCGAGGTACTTCCGCTCCCGCGTCGCGCGGTAGAGCAGGACACCGGCGCCGATCATGACCCCCTGGTTGTACGACCACTGGGTCTTCTCGATGTTCCCGGCCAGGTCCACGTGGTCCCAGTAGAGGCCGTTCGGCGCGAGCATGTTCGTACGCACCCATTCGTACATCCGGATCGACCAGTCGAGATAGTGGTCGTCCTTCGTCGCGAGGTAGAGGTGCAGGCCCACCTCGGCACC
>JBOHED010000760.1:0-5378 GCA_050700915.1 Actinopolymorphaceae bacterium
CCCTCCAGGCGGCCGGCCATGCCGCGCAGGAGGCGCTTCTTACCCAAGGAGCACCACCAGGGCCCGGCTGATCAGCAGGTTGATGATCCGGCCGATGATCTCCTTGACCACCGGAATGGTGAGGAGGGAGGCGCCGAAGGTGGGGGCGGCCGCGGCGATGGCCTGGACGATCGCGATCGCCAGCATGACCAACTGGACGATCACCCAGATCTTGAGCATCAGGACGACGATCGCGCAGACCAGGATGATCGCACCCACCACCATGACGCCGGTGGCGTTCTGGCGGAGCGTGTCGAGGCCGTCGTCCGGCGCTTCCCACGAGGCCTTGAACGCGTCGATCGCGTCGTCGTGGTTCTCGTTCCAGACCCGCTCGGCGGTCTCCTGGGCCTGCTGGACGACTTCGTCGAGCTTGCCCTGGACCTCCATCCAGGCCTGGCCGAGTTGCATGAGGCGTACTTCGTCGGCATCCGGCCACAGGTAGCCCAGCTCCGACAGCAGGGTGACGAGTGGACCCGGGAGGACGATCCCTTGAGCCATCGCTCAGATCCCCACTTCTTCGACGGCGGTCAGGTTGTCCTGTTCGGAGTTGGCGTAGTTGGCGGCCGCGACGTGGAGCTTCTGCGCATGGCCTTCCAGGCTCTCGACCACCGACTCGAGCGCTTCGATGAGCACTTCCTCGGCGGCCGCGTAGCTCACGCCGAGCAGCATGCCGATCGGCTCCGCATCGCCGCACGGCTCACCGACGCCCTGCGTCGTGGTGACGAACTCGTCGATCTGGTCGTCGAGCCGGTTGGCTGCCTTCAACATGTCCCGGCCCGCCGTGTCGATCTTGTCCGGGTCGAACTGCTTGCTCATGGGTCACGTCCTCCGGTCGATGCGGTCCATGACCTCCTGAAGAGTGCCGAACATCGTCTTCATGGTCTGCAGGGAATCGTGCTGGACGGCTTCGAGGTCGCCGCTGAGCTGCTCCAGGTCGACCGAGGCACCGACGTCGGTCGTGGCCTTCGCGCGCAGGTCCGACAAGGCGGCGTTGACGGCCTCGATGACGGCGTCGCAGACGCTCTCCGAACCCGCCCGCAGCAAGCGGGGATCCATGGTCAGCGACTGGACCTCGCCGGGCAGCGCGACGACAGCCTTCACCTTGCCCTCGGACGCCTCGCCTTCACCGATGACCGGCTCAGCCGGCTCCCCCACCTGCTGGCCGGACCGCATGGTCTCCAGTGCACGTCGGGTGTCGGTCAGCAACTGGTCGATGGCGGTCGCACTGAGATCGCCGGTCCCCGACATACGGCCTCCTCCCCAGGAACTCCGTTCAGCTCGATCATGCACGCCGGACCGTCACGATGCCAGCAACGATCGACCGGCTGTGGATAACTTGTCTCCGGCGTCCCGGTGGACCCGACGGATCACCACCGACGACCCGGGTTCCCTACCGCGCTGTCCCGCTGCCCGGAGCGCACAACGCCCAGTAGTCGTCGAGAGGTACCTGGTCGGCGTAGTCCTCCGAGTCGAGGACCGGCTCGTAGCCGATCGGGTTGCGGACGTCCCAGTCGCTGCGGGTGTTGGCCGACACGCCGTGGCACACCGCGAATGTCACGTCGGTATCCAGCGCGCGCACCACCAACTGCTGGAGGTCGGCCGGTCCGAGCCACCCCGCCAACGCGGTGACGTCACCCGGCTCCGCCGAGGTCGCACCGAGCCGGAGTACCACGACCGACCTGCCCGTCTGGTACGTACGGTCCCGGCCGAGCGCCTCCGCCAGGGCCTTCGTCGCGCCGTACGCACAACACGGCGACGGCGCCCAGTCGGGGTCGACCGGGACCTGCCGATGTCCGGCGTACGCACCCATCACGTGGACCGAGCTGGCCAGCACCACGCGTGCCACGTCGGTGGAAAGGATGCCGGCGACCACCTCGACGTTGGGGGTACGCAGCGCGTCCCAGGTCGCGCCCGCGTCCGGGTTGGCCGCCAGGTGGACGATCGCGTCGACACCTTCGGTGACAGCCGCCAGGAAGCCGCGGTCCGCCAGGTCGCCGGTGACCATCCCGGGCGAGGGCACGCGGTCGGTCAGGACCACGTCGTACGACTCGACCAGACCCGGCAGCAGCAGTTGGCCGACGCCACCCGCAGCGCCGGTGAGCAGGATGCGCGGTTTCGGCATCCGCCCATCATCGGGCAGGCCGACTGGGCTCCACTCCATGGGCCAGGGCGTCGGAGGTCAGGACGGGGAGGGTGAGGACCGGCGGATCCGCGACCGTCGTCCGTACGGTCACCGGCAGGACCGCTGTGTTGTTGGCGTACACCGCATCGCTGGCGGCCAGGACCACCCGGATCCGGTGGCCGGCCGGCCAGCGGTGGACGATGCCGGGCAGCTCGATGTGCAGCGGCCTCGGATCGGTGACGTCCGCCACCCGTACCGGTGACACCAGCCGGTGGACGAGCGTCAGCGCACCGTCGGGCGCCACGTCGTACAGCTTGGCGAACACGACCAGCCGCCCACCTGGTCCGGTGGCCTGGGTGACCCCGGCCAGCGGCGACCGCAGCGTGACGTCGAGGGTCGGCACGCCCACCGTCTCGACGTCGCCGGTGAGCGGCGTGGTGGTCCAGGCGGCGTGCGTACCGGCGGTGTCGTACGGCGGGATCGCCTCCAGCTCCGGCGGCAGCTCGGAGTACGAGGACGGTAGGCCCGCGGCGAGGTTGACCCAGGTCTGCGCGCCGGCGACGACATCACCGGGCACCGGGGTCAGGCGCCGGTCGCCGGACAGGTACAGCCGCTGGGTGCCGCCGACCGGGTAGGCGTCCGCGGTGCCGTAGGCGGGCTCGGCGCCTGCGGGCGCCGCCCCGTCGTAGCGGATCCAGTCACGGAAGTACGCCAGCGGCGGCCCGAGCGAGGCGGTGTGATCGTCGCGCAGCCAGTACGCGAACCAGTCCAGCACCCGGCGGCCTTCGTACGTCGTCATCGGGTCGCGGGCGCCGCTCAGGTCGATCTCCCCCGGCGCGGGCGTCTGGCCGGAGTGTCCCCATGACTGCCAGACCATCCGGACCGGCGTGCCCTGCGCGTCGAGGGCGCGAGAGGTGGCGATCGCCTCCTGAAGGTTGAAGAGCGTGTCGTCCTGCCCCTGGAGCAGCAGCGCGGGCGCCCGTACCTTCTCGACGTACGACGCGACGGACGCGTGGCGCAGCATGGCGCGGGTCTCGACCGAGGGGTAGCCGGCGACGTTGGCCTCGATCAGCGCCGGGCAGATCTGGTCGGCGAAGTTCGGGCAGCCGGTCAGCCGGCGCGGGTCACCCAGCGCGTGCTCGGTGCCGCGCAGGATGCCGAGCGCGGCGAAGAGATCCGCCCACATCCGCTTGAAGACACCCGGCTCGTCGGAGGTGCCAGTGCCGGGAGTGCCTCTGCCGGGGGTGAGTCCGGCGTTGGTGGGGGCCAGTGCGTAGCCGAGGTCGTTCCACGTGATCGCCGGCACGAGAGCGTCGATCCGGTCGTCCACGGCCGCGGCCGCGAACTGCACGTGTCCGCCGTACGAACCGCCGAACATGCCGACCTTGGGATCGCCAGGCCCGTCGAGGGCCACCATGTCGAGCCGGTGACCGTCGATGTCCGCCCGTCGCCCGGCCAGGTAGTCGACGAGCTGGCGGGCGGCCTGGCCGTCCCAGTCGGGGTCGTCGAGATGGATCTTGCACTGCGTACCGCCGAAACCCAGTCCGGAGTACGCCAGCACCACGTAGTCCTGCTCGGCGAACCGACGCGCGAGGCCGGCCTGGTCGTCCTTGCTGCCGCCGAAGCCGTGGGTGGTGAGGATCGCCGGCCGGGGCGTCTCGGCGGTGGCGGTCGCGGGTTGGTAGAGGTCGCCGACGATCCGGCAGGTGGTGTCCCTGGCGGGGCCGACGGTGACGTCGACCTGGACGGTCCTGACGCCGACCGGCGGGGTGACGACCGCGTGCGCCGCCCGCGATGGCTCGGCCCCGGCGGTGAACGCCACTGTTGCCAGCAACCCGAGCGCGGCCGCGCCGACGGGGATGGTCGAATTCCGTCGGCGCACGGTGGCCCCCTACCGTCCGGGCGAGCAAGGTCGCCGCAGCATAGGCCGGAATGCCCGACTTGCCGGGGTCCTGGCCGTCGCCGGTCATCGTCACGGTGACCCCGTCGCCGGCGGTGGCGTTCCGGTGCACGCAGGATCAGGTTCGGTGGCGCGTGTACCTGCTTAGGTCCCGTCCTTCTCCGGTCCGGGCGCGCGGTAGTGCCAGAACACCGGGAACGCCACCACCGCCAGCAGCATCACCACCACGACGAGGACGCCGCCGCCGCTCACCGCCATCGACGTACCCACGGCGGCCCCCGCGGTTCCGTGCAGCAGGTCGGCGAGTCGCGGACCTCCGGCCACCACCACCGTGAACGCGCCCTGCATCCGGCCGCGCATCTCGTCGGTCGCCGCGGTCTGCAGGAGCGTGCCGCGGAATACCATGCTCACCAGGTCGGCGACGCCGGCGAGTCCGAGGAACAGCGCCGCCAGCCACAGCCACGGCGACAGGCCGAACCCGATGATCGCGAGGCCCCAGCCGCAGACGGCGAGGACGACGGCGACACCGTGCCTGCGTACCCGGGAGAACACCCCGGAGAACAGCCCGCCCAGAACCGCGCCGAGCGGGATGGCGGCGAAGAGGATGCCGAGCGCGAGACCACCGCCAGGCGGGTCACCGAACGTCTCCTGCGCCATCTGCGGGAAGAGCGCCCGCGGCATCCCGAGCACCATCGCGATGATGTCGGCGAGGAACGACACCAGCAGGATCCGGCGGGTCGCGAGATAGGCGAAGCCCTCCAGGACATGCCGGAGGCCGGCCCGCTTGGGTGCGCCGTTCAGCGGCGGCAACGGCGGCAGCCGGTACACCGCCCAGAGCGTCACCGTGAGTGCGATGGAGTCGATGAGGTAGAGCGTGGACAGGCCCAGGACCGGGATCAGGGAACCCGCCAGCAGCGGGCCGATGATCGAACCGGTCTGGAAGACGGTCGAGTTCAGGGCGTTGGCCGCCGGCAGCAGGGGCGCCGGAACGAGCCGCGGGATCGACGCGCTCCTGGCCGGCTGGTTCGCGCCGGCGCAGGCCTGCTGCATGCCGAGCAGGACGAACAGCACCCAGACGGAGTTCACGCCGGCCGCCGCCTGCGCCCACAGCAGCAACGAGGTGACCGCGATCCCCGTGTTGGTGACGAGCAGCAACTTCCGCCGGTCGACGGCATCGGCGATGGCGCCGCCCCACAGTGCGAAGACCACCAGCGGGGCGAGGGCGACGAGCCCCGACAGTCCGACGTACGCAGACGAGCCGGTGATGTCGTAGATCTGCTTGGGTACGGCGACCGCCGTCAGCTGGCTGCCGACCGA
>JBOHED010000761.1:0-18782 GCA_050700915.1 Actinopolymorphaceae bacterium
GGCCCGTTCGTGTGCGCCGGCTCGGCAGCCGCCTGGCCGAAGCCGGCGAGCGGGCTTCCCCCAAACGAGGCATTGCGCAGACCGCCGAGTCTCGGTCACCGTGTGAGACAGCCGGGCACGCTACGTACGACCACCGACGCCAGTCCCGTGATCATGACCGTGATCATGGAGGTTTCGGGCGCTATATGACGATTTTCCTTCATGATCATGGAACGGCAGTACGCAGAAATGGCGGTCGCCGCGGAGGTGGGGCGCCGGGCGAGCGGCGGGGCGTCGCCACAGCGAGTAGGTCAATGTCGGCGAAGGACCTTGACAGGTAAGTTCCTTTCGCTCACCTTCAAGGCCGGCACGGTGATTGGGGGTCGGATGATGTCCCTGGTTCGCGACCTGACACCGCTGGTCCTCGGCATCCTGCTGACCTGGACCGGCGCGACGACGCTGCTCGACCGTTCCACAGGCCAACAGACGGCCGCCCACGCCCTGCTGCACCAACTCCTCGGCGACGGCCCGTCGGCGACGGCTCTCCGCATCGTGGGATGGGCCGAGCTGCTCGTCGGCCTCGGCCTGCTCGGCATTCCCAGCCATCGGTTGCCCGGGGTCGGCGCGGTGGTGCTGGGGCTGGCGTACGTCGGCATCCTGACGTACGCCCGGACCCGCCCACCGGCCGCGCTGGAAGTGGCGGGACCACCCAGGACGGTGGGGGCGCCCACGCCCGTAGGGACCACCGACCCCGTGCCGGCAGGGACCACCGACCCTTCAGCCGCAGGGCCGGCCGACGCCGTGGGGACAGGTGCGGCCGTGGGGAAAGCGACCGCAGCGACCTCACGGATGGCGGGCGGCGCTGCGAGGGTGCGGTGGCAGTCGTACGTCCGCGCGGGACTCGTGATCGCCGGTGGTCTGCTCGCCAGCAGCGGAGCCGCATCCTGGTGGATGGCCGGCGGGCGGCACCCGGTCGCGTCGTTCGCGATCGTGGTGATCGTCACCCTCGTCCTGGTCGCGCTCTCCGCGCCCGTCGACCAGCTGTGGGCCCGATGCATCCCGCGACTTCGGGTACGCCTGCCGCAGCCCCGACCTGCGCACCCTCTCGAGGGGGTGGACTCCGCAGTCTGGACGGTCCCGATCCCTGCCGGTGAGCATGAGGACTCCCCGGGTCATAGCCCCGCGCCCTAGGACACGCGGTCGAGGACGAGCGTCTGGTCGGGTCGGGCGCCCCGCGGCGCGACCACAATCGCGCCGTCCAGCGCGGCAACCGCCCGGTCGAAAAGCGCCGGATTCTCGGCGTGCAGCGTGAGCACCGGCTGGCCCGCGTGGACGTACGCACCGGGCTTGACGTGCAGCTCCACCCCCGCCACCGCCGAGACCGCGGACTCCTTGCGCGACCGTCCCGCGCCGAGCCACCATGCCGCGACACCGACCGCGTAGGCGTCGAGCCCGACCAGCATGCCTTCGGCGGGTGCGGGCACCTCATGGGTCTCCGGCGCCCTGGGCATGGCCGCTGAGGGATCGCCGCCCTGAGCCTGGATCATCCGCCGCCAGACGTCCATCGCCGTACCGTCCTCGAGGACCTTGGCCGGATCCACGCCTCCCGACGCACCGCATGCGGCCAGCATCTCCCGCGCCAGCGTGACGGTGAGCTCGACGACATCGGGCGGGCCGCCGCCGGCGAGCACCTCGACCGCCTCGCGAACCTCGAGCGCGTTGCCGACGGTGAGCCCGAGCGGCGTGGACATGTTCGTGAGGAGGGCGGTCGTACGCAGGCCGGCCGCCCGACCCAACTCGACCATGATCCGAGCGAGCGAGCGCGCGTCGTCGAGGTTCTTCATGAACGCACCGGATCCGACCTTGACGTCGAGCACCAGCGCGGACGTACCCTCCGCGATCTTCTTGCTCATGATCGAGCTGGCGATCAGCGGGATCGACTCGACCGTGCCGGTCACGTCCCGGAGGGCGTAGAGCTTGCGGTCGGCGGGTGCGAGCGTGTCGGTGGCCGCGCAGATGACCGCGCCGACCTCGGTGAGCTGCCGGACGATCTCGTCGTACGACAGAGATGCCCGCCAACCCGGAATCGACTCCAGCTTGTCGAGCGTGCCGCCGGTGTGTCCGAGCCCGCGGCCGGACAGCTGCGGCACCACCGCACCGCAGGCGGCGACCACGGGGGCGAGCGGCAGCGTGATCTTGTCGCCGACACCGCCGGTCGAGTGCTTGTCGACGCTGGGGCGGCCGATGCCGGTGCCGATCGATGTGGGGAGGTCGAGCCGTTCGCCCGACTCGATCATCGCGTGGGTCCAGCGGGCGGTCTCAAACGGCTCCATCCCGCGCAGCAGGATCGCCATCAGCAGCGCGGACATCTGCTCGTCGGCCACCGCCCCGCGGGTGTAGGCGTCGACCACCCAGTCGATCTGGTCGTCGGTGAGAGTACCGCCGTCTCGCTTGCGCCGGATCACCTCGATGGCGTCGTGGGCCTCCGGGCCAACCGCATCAACCACGGGCGCTTCCTCTCAGAGCCTTCCGATCAGCTGCGTTTCGGCGAACTCACCCGCGGTCGGGCTCCATGCGCCCACCGTCGAACGCCTCGGGAAGGAGTTCGCTGAGCGGCCGTACGCCACTGGCCGCGTCGACCAGCAGGTCGGCTCCGCCGTGCTCCCACAACAGCTGCCGACACCGGCCGCACGGCATCAGGCGTTCCCCGTTCCCGTCGCAACAGGTGAAGGCCACCAGCCGGCCACCTCCCGTCGCGTGCAACGCCGACACCAACCCGCACTCGGCGCAGAGCGTCATTCCGTACGACGCGTTCTCGACGTTGCAGCCCACGACAACCCGGCCGCCGTCGGTGAGCCCGGCCGCGCCGACCGGGAAGCGGGAGTACGGCGCATACGCCCGGGCCATCGCCTCCCGCGCTGCCGTACGCAGGGCCACCCAGTCCACGTCCATCGCCTGTCCGTCCCGCTCGATCCGCTGCCCGAGAGTCTCACGCATGCGTGGTCACTTCACGTACGGCTCCCCGTCCGCCTTGGGTGCGCGTACCCGGCCGACGAGTCCGGCTACCGCGATGATGGTCGCGAGGTACGGCGCCATGATCAGTAGCTCCCCCGGGATCGGCGTCTCGATGATCTGCAGCTGGTTCTGCAGCTGCTGGGTGAAGCCGAAGAACAAGGCGGCGACCGTCGCGCCGAGCGGGTGCCAGCGGCCCATGATGAGTGCCGCGAGGGCGATGAAGCCCTGTCCGGCCGTGAGGTCCTTGTCGAAGCTGCCGGTGAATCCGACGGTGAAGAACGCCCCACCCAGCCCGGCCGCGATCCCGCCGGCCAGGACGGCCTGGTAGCGCACCCGCAGGACGTTGATGCCCACGGTGTCCGCCGCCCGGGGATGCTCACCGACCGCTCGGACGCGGAGCCCCCACCGGGTCTTGAAGAGGACGAACGTCACGATCGCGACCGCGGCGTACATCGCATAGACCAACAGCGTCTGGTGGAAGAACGTGGCCCCGACCGCGGGGATGTCGGCGAGCAGCGGGATCCGGACGGCCGGCAGCACGCCCGGGTTGTTGAACCGGTCGCCGTTGCCCTCGGCCACCTGGTCGAACAGGAACCCGGTGATGCCGGAAGCGAACACCACGAGCACGACGCCGAGCACCACCTGGTTGACGCGGTACCGGATCGCGAACACCGCGAGCATCGCCGCGATCAGCACCCCCGCCACCACAGCTGCCGCGACCCCGGCCAGCAGGCTCCCGGTCACTGTGGCGAGCACCGCCGCCGCGAACGCACCGGCCAGGAACTGCCCCTCGATCGCGACGTTGATGACACCCGCCCGTTCGCACAGCACACCGGCCAGTGCGCCGAGGATCAGCGGGGTCGCGACGTTCAGCGTGCCCTGCAGCTGGTTGGTCAGCGGGAACGTCTTGCCGGCGGCGGCCCAGCACAGGAACGTCACCACGAACGCGATCCCGAACGCGGCCCACAGCAGCCCGGCCCAGCGCCGGGGGAGGCCGCGAAACAGATGGACGGACGCGACCACCACCGTGTAGGCGGCGAGCGCCAACGCGACGGGCAACGCCGGGAGCCCGAGGTCGGGAAGGCGCTTGTCGGCGAACTGGCTCGACAACGTGAACGTCACCGTGGCCGGCGCGGTCGACACCGCGAGGACCGCGCCGGCGACGGCGAGTGCCAGCATCAGGACGCCGGTACGGATCCGCTGGCGGCGTTCGTCCGGCGACTCGACGGCGACGGCCGGGGTTGCCGGCGGCGCCACAGGCGCGGAAGTGGCAGCCTCGCTCATGGGTTCCACCCCTTGGCGAGGACCGTCCCCGTGCCCTGCGCGCGAATCCGGAAGACCGCCCGGACGAGGGCGGGCGCCGCGATGAACAACACGATGGTGGCCTGGAGGACGGTCGTGAGGGTCAGCGGTGTCTGGGTCTGCAGCTGCATCTGCAGACCGCCGGCGTTCAGCGCGCCGAAGACGAGCCCGGCGACCACCGTGCCTGCCGGCGAGGCCCGGCCGAGCAGTGCCACCGTGATGGAGTCGAACCCGATCGTGCCGGCGATGCCGTCCGTGAGCGGATAGTCGGTGCCGAGCACCTGCTGGGCACCCGCGAGCCCGGCCAGCGCCCCGGCGACGAGCATCGCCACCGTGTACGCACGACCGACGCTCATCCCGGCCGTCCGTGCGGCGTCCGGGTTCGCGCCGATGGCCCGCAGCTCGAAGCCGGTCGTCGAACGCGCCAGCAGCCACCACACCACGACTGCAGCGACGACCGCGACGAGGAAGCCGAGATGCAGCCGGGTGCCCGCCCAGTGCGGGAACTGCGCCGCCGTGGCGACGACCGGGCTGATCGGGTCATTGCGTCCCGGCCGCTGCAACACGTCGGTCGTCAACAGCCACTGCAGGAGGTAGAGCGCGACGTAGTTTCCCATGATCGTGAGGATCACCTCGTGGGCACCGGTGCGGGCCTTGAGCACCCCGACCACACCACCCCACAACGCACCGCCCGCGATGCCGGCAACCACCGCCACGCACAGGTGCAGCACGACCGGAAGGTCCACCGCGAACCCCACCCAGCCCGCGCACAGCGCACCGGCGATCAGCTGTCCCTGTGCGCCGATGTTGAACAGTCCCGCCCGGAACGCCAGCGAGACCCCGAGGCCCGCGCAGATCAGTGGCGTTGCCTGGACCAGCGTCTCGGTGAGAGGCCGCCACCCGCCGACCGCACCGAAGAACAGAGCGGCGTACGCGTCGGCGACGGCGGTCCAGGACGCGACGACGGCGTCCGGCGGGTAGGCGAAGAAATAGCTCCAGGTCGCCAACACCTCGGCGTTGCTGACGATGACGAGGACGGCACCGACGAGCAGCGCCAGCACGACGGCGGCGAGGCTCACCACCAGGTCCCGCATCCAGGGCGCCACACTCATGACGCGTCTTCCAAAGTGCCGAGGACGGTGGGGTTCTCCTCGGCCTCATGGGCCGCCGCCTCCGGTGGTACGCCCGCCATCATCAGGCCCAGCTGGTCCCACGGCGTCTCCGGGCCGACGATGCCGACGATCCGCCCCCGGTACATCACGGCGATCCGGTCGGCGAGGGCGACGATCTCCTCGAGTTCGGTCGACACGATGAGGACAGCGGTCCCTTCGTCGCGTTCGCGCACGATCCGTTGGTGGACGAACTCGATGGAGCCGACGTCCAGCCCTCGTGTCGGTTGGGCGGCGATCAGCAGCTCCAACGGGCGGGACAGCGCCCGCGCGAGGACGACCTTCTGCTGGTTGCCGCCCGAGAGCGCACTCATCGCGGTCTCCGCCGACTCGGTGCGTACGTCGAACTCCTCGACGCGTTCCGCTGCGTTCCTCCGAACGGCCGAGAGCGAAAGTCTGCCTCCCTTGGCGTACGGTTCACGCCGGAACAGGTCGAGGACGAGGTTCTCCGCCACCGAGAACGTACCGACGAAACCGTCATGGGCACGGTCCTCGGGGATGTAGCCGATGCCCGCGTCCAGGTGCTCGCGCGGGCTCGCGTCGGTGAGCATGCGACCGGCGACCTCGATCGAGCCACCGGCGACGCTGCTCAGGCCGAGCAGCGCCTCGACGAGTTCGGTCTGGCCGTTGCCCTGCACACCTGCGATGCCGAGGATCTCGCCGCCGGCGACCTCGAACGACACATCGTCCACAGCAAGGCCTGCCTGTGCATCCACCACGTGCAGGTTCTCGACCCGCAGCTTGGGCCCCACGGGCGTGGGAAGTGGCTTGTCAATCGTGAGTTGCACCGGCCGACCCACCATCAGTTCGGCGAGCGCGCTCTCGGTGGCGTCGGGGTCGACCGTCTCGATCACCTTGCCGCGGCGGATCACGGTGATCCGGTCGGCGATCGCCCTTACCTCCTTGAGCTTGTGGGTGATGAAGACGATGGAGGTGCCGCTTCGCTTCAACGCCCGCATCACCTCGATCAGCTCGTCGATCTCCTGCGGGGTGAGCACCGCGGTGGGTTCGTCCAGGATGAGGACCCTGGCACCACCGGCCAGGGCTTTCAGGATCTCGACGCGTTGCTGGACGCCGACCGGGAGGTCTTCGACCCGGGCGACGGGATCGACCTCCAGGCCGTACCGCTTCGACAGATCCCTGACGAGTGCGCTCGCTGCCGCGTCGTCCAGGGTGCCGATCGCGCGGGTGGGTTCGCGGCCGAGCATGATGTTCTCGGCGACGGTGAACACCGGTACGAGCATGAAGTGCTGGTGCACCATGCCGATCCCGGCGGCGATCGCCTCGCGAGGTGAGGTGCACGCGAGTGCGGTGTCGTCGACGACGATGCTGCCCTCGTCCGGTTGCAGCATGCCGTAGAGCATGTTGACCAGCGTGCTCTTGCCGGCACCGTTTTCGCCAAGCAGGCAATGGATCTCGCCGGGCTCGACAGTGAGGTCGATGTGGTCACACGCGACGAGGGAGCCGAAACGTTTGGTCAGCCCGCGCAGCTCGAGCTTCATGACACGCTCCCGCTCCTTCGCCGTCGTGCGTCTACCGCACAGTCCCGAACCGCTGGCGTTCCGGCTACTCCTTAAGGCTGCGGGACCGCCTTGGACTTGATCGGGATCGTCCCGTCGATGATCTGCTGCTCGATCTCGTCGATCTCGGACTTGAGTTCGGCGGGGATCTTGCTGTCCCACTCGTGGTACGGCGAGAGTCCGGTCCCCTTGTTTTCCAGGGTTCCGACGTAGGGAGTGTTGTCGAACTGGTCTTCGTACGTCGTCGTGATGACGTCCTTCACCGCGACGTCCATACCCTTGTAGACGCTGGTGAGCAGGACGCCGCAGTATTCGGCCGCGCTCTTGCAACCGTCGGTGTCGACCCAGATCGCGTTGACCTTGCCGCCGGATGCCTTCGCGGCTTCGAGACCGCCGAGACCTGCCGGACCCGCCACCGGAAAGACGATGTCGGCGCCCTGGCTGATCAGGTTGTTGGCGGTGTTCTTGCCCATCCCCTTGTTCTCGAAGTCGTTGGTGAACAGGCCCTTCTGGGTCTCTTCATTCCATCCGAGCAGCTTGACGTCCTTGTTCTTCTGCTCGTTGTAGTACGCGATTCCCTCGGCGAAGCCGTCCATGAAGATCGTGACGGTCGGGATCGGCAGTCCGCCGAACGTGCCGACCTTGCCGGTCTGGGACATTCCCGCCGCGAGGTAGCCGGCGAGGAAGCTCGACTGTGCGGTGTCGAAGAGCAGCGACTTGACGTTGCCGGGCACCGACTCGAGCTTGACCTCCTTGAGGTCGACGGCGTTGATGTCGAAGTCGACGATGCCGAACTTCACGTCGGGGTTCTCGGCTGCCGCGATCGCGGTCTGGTTGCCGAGCTTGAAGCCGACCGTGACGATCGCGTTGCAGTTGGCGTTGACCATGCCGGAGATGTTCTGCGGGTAGTCGCCGTCGGAGTCCGACTCCGCCGTCGACTCCATGATGCCGTGCTCCTTCACCGCGTCCAGCAAACCCTTGTGGGACGTCTGGTTGAAGGACTTGTCGTCGAAGCCGCCGGAGTCGGAGACCATGCAGGCGCGGAAGTCCTGCGCGCCTGCCGCTGGTTCCTTGCCGCCGCCCGAACCCCCCGCTTCGTTGCTCTCGGTTGGCCTGCTTCCACAGGCGGTGACGACAAGCGCCAGAACGCCTACCACAGCAAGGCCCCTCAGGTACTTCGTCAACAGACACCCCTTCTCGGCTGACCACTCGGGTGGATGCCCTGCCACGTCGCGTGCCGCTGTCGACGGCGCTCGGGCACTGCGCTGGGGCGACTATAGGCCGCGTGGGCGTCCACGGAAGACCCACCAGGGCGGTTGATGCCACGTGAAACCGTCCCGTGACATTTGGCGTACGAAAGTGGGCACCGGAAGCCTGGGCGGGGGTCAGCGGACCGGCGTCGGGACGGCGTCACCGGGACCGCGGGCCGCCGTCACCGGACCACGGCGGGCCGGCGGTCGCCGCGCGGCAGGTGGGCGGTCAGCGGACCGCGGCTGCTGGCGACCTCAGAGCAGCTCGGGGTGTACCGGCGCGTCGACCTCGTCGTCGGTGGCAGCCAGCAGTGCGGTCGCCACGAGGACGCGGACGCCGACGGCGATGGCGTGCTCGTCGACGTCGAACGTGCCCTGGTGCAGGTCGAACTGCACGTCGCCGCCGGGCGCGCGGACGCCCAGCCGCGCCATGGCGCCCGCGATCTTCGTGAGGTACCAGGCGTAGTCCTCGCCACCGAGGCTCTGGTCCGTCGGCGCGATCGCGCTGCGCCCGAGGGTCGACTCGGCGGCGTCTTGCAGGATCGCGACCGAGAGCGGGTCGTTGACGACCGGAGGTACGCCTCGGTGCACTTCGGCCTCGACACTGACGCCGAACGGCGCGGCGATCTCGCGGGCGAGCGCCGGGACGAGTTCGGCAGCGGAGGCCCACACCTTGGCGTCGAGGCAGCGGAGGGTTCCCTCGGCCTCGCCCTCCATCGGGATGGCGTTGGCCGCGGCGCCGGCGTGGACCCGGCCCCAGACCAGGGTCAGCCCGGCGCGTGGGTCCACGCGCCGGGACAGGGCGGTGGGGAGCTGGCTCACCAGGGTGGCGAGCGCATGCACGAGGTCGGCGGTGAGGTGGGGCCGCGCGGTGTGCCCACCGGGTCCGGTCAGGCGTACGTGCACCCGGTCGGCGGCGGAGGTCAGCGAGCCGGTACGCAGGCCGACCTTGCCGACGTCGAGGCGCGGGTCGCAGTGCACGCCGAAGATCTGGTCAACGCCGTCCAGCCCGCCCGCCGCGATGACGTCCAGCGCGCCGCCGGGAATGATCTCCTCGGCGGGCTGGAAGAGCAGGCGTACGCCGTGGTGGAGCAGTCCGGCCTGGGCGAGTTCGGCGAGGACGAGTCCGGCGCCGAGCACGATCGTGGTGTGGACGTCGTGCCCGCAGGCGTGGCAGACACCGGCCCTCGTCGAACGGTAGGGCACGGTCTTCTCGTCGGCGACCCGGAGCGCATCGAGATCGGAGCGGAGGGCGATCCTGCCCTTGCCCGGCTGGGAACGGCCGATGTCGCAGAGCAGGCCGGTGCCGATGGGGAGCCGGCTGGGCGAAAGACCCGCGCTGGTGAGCCGGTCGACGAGCAGGGACGTGGTGCGAAACTCTTCGCGACTCGGCTCGGGATGGGCATGCAGGTCCCGCCGGAACAGGATCAGCTCGTCTGCGTAGGTCTTGGCGAGCCGGTCGACTTCGGCGGCGACTTCTTCCTCGAGCGGCACCGTTCGATTGTCCACCCCATCCTTTTTGTGACGCACGCCACCCCCATTTCACGCTGCGTAGGCACTTTCAAGCATCCCGCATATGCCGCCGGCGCCGCGCCGGCTTTCCCGTGATCATGAATGGTTCCGCGACCTATGGCTGAGATGATCAGGCAACGCGTCCTTCGATCTCGCAGAATGGTCCGCACGGTCGGGGCCGCCCCTGCCAGCCGTTCACCTTCAGGACCTCAGCCACCTGATGGGCAACCCGACAACTGTCGTTGTCGTGTCCGTCCATCCGTACCGCAGGGTGACGTGGCCGCGGACACTTGCGTCGTTGTCCCGCCGGTAGTCGCGGAACCGCGCCTCTTCGGAATGGCCGATCCGTCCGTCGAGCTCCACGACGGTACAGAACTCCCGCCCAGATCTGCGCGGGACGTGTCAGCGGACCCGTGACAGTGGCGTAGACCCGTGGAAGCACACGCTGCCAACGACCTGCTTTCACGTTGCTGCCCACGAGATCATCCGGAAGGCCGGCGTGGCTGAGCTGCTGTCGGGTGAGGAGACCCTCCTGTGCCGCGATTGTCGCGCGGAGGTCTGGCGGAATGCGGCGTACGGACATGGCTCGAAAATGGCCGGCGGTGCGCGCTCAAGCGGAGAGCCGGAAGCGGCCTGTGGACAACTGCGCCGGTCTCGGTTCGGTGGACAACTTCTGGCGCCGCCTACCGGGACCTCGTTCCGCTGCTTCGTCCCTCGCCAACATGAAACCAACCGGGATCATGAATGCGGACGGGGCTATAGCACCGCAGAGTCTTCATGATCACGAGAGTCTTCATGATCGCTAGGGTCAGAGGGCGTCGGCGGGGTGGTAGACGCCCCACACCTCGCGGAGGGCGTCGCAGACCTCGCCGACGGTGGCGCGGGCGGCGAGCGCGTCTTTCATCGGATAGAGCACGTTGTCCGATCCCGACGCCGCCTTGCGGAGGGCTCCCAACGTGCGGTCGACCTCGGTGTCCGAACGGTCCGCGCGCAGCTTCGCCAGCCGGTCCCGCTGCGCCTGTTCGATCGCGGGGTCGACCCGCAGCGGCTGGTACGCCTCGTCGTCCGGTGTGACGAACCGGTTGACCCCCACGACCACGCGTTCGCCGTCGTCGATCTGCCGGGCGATCTGATAGGCGGCGTGCTCGATCTCGGCCTTCTGGAAGCCCTTCTCGATCGCGGCCACCGCGCCGCCCAGGTCGGCAACCCGCGCCATGAGCGCGGCCGCCTCTTCGGCCACGGCGTCGGTCAACGACTCCACCGCATACGAGCCGGCGAACGGGTCGACGGTCTTGGTCACATCCGTTTCGTACGCCAGTACCTGTTGGGTACGCACAGCCAGCCGGGCCGACTTCTCCGACGGCAACGCGATCGCCTCGTCATAGGCGTTCGTGTGCAGCGACTGCGTACCCCCCAACACCGCGGCCAGCCCCTGCAACGCCACCCGGACCAGGTTGACCTCCGGCTGCTGCGCGGTCAGTTGGACCCCGGCGGTCTGGGTGTGGAACCGCAGCATCGTCGACTTCGGGTTCTGCGCCCCGAACTCCTCCCGCATCACCCGCGCCCAGATCCTCCGCGCCGCGCGGAACTTCGCCACTTCCTCCAGCAGCGTCGTCCGCGCCACGAAGAAGAACGACAACCGCGGCGCGAAGTCGTCCACCGCGAGCCCCGCCGCGACGGCCGCCCGCACGTACTCGATCCCGTTCGCCAACGTGAACGCGATCTCCTGCGCCGGCGTCGCCCCCGCCTCGGCCATGTGGTAACCCGAGATCGAGATGGTGTTGAACCGCGCAAGCTCCGCTTGACAGTACGCAAAAATGTCGGACACCAACCGCAGCGAAGGTTTGGGCGGATAGATGTAGGTGCCCCGGGCGATGTACTCCTTCAGCACGTCGTTCTGGATCGTCCCGCTCAACCGCCCGGACGGCACACCGTGCTCCTCGCCGACCAGCTGGTAGAGCAGCAGCAGCAGCGCCGCCGGCGCGTTGATCGTCATCGACGTCGACACCTGGTCCAGCGGGATCCCGTCGAAGAGCAGCCGCATGTCGTCGATCGAGTCGATCGCCACCCCGACCTTGCCGACCTCGCCGTGCGCGACGGCCGCGTCCGAGTCGTACCCCATCTGGGTCGGCAGGTCGAACGCCACCGACAACCCGGCGCTGCCCGCCTCGATCAGTTGGTGGTAGCGCCGGTTCGACTCCGCGGCCGTGCCGAACCCCGCGTACTGCCGCATCGTCCACGGCCGGCCCGTGTACATCGAGGCGTACACACCGCGGGTGTACGGATACCGGCCAGGCTCGCCGATCTTGTCCGCCGGATCCCAGCCGGCGAGATCTGACGGTCCGTACACGCTCCGGAACGGTAGGCCGGACTCGGTGAGGCCAGGAGGCGTCGGAACCGCCTCCGGCTCGGAACGGTCAGTCATCCGGCGTCCTCCGGCGTGTGTGCCTCTGGCGGCCGCATCAAGCTGTACGCCTCCAGCGGCGGAGCCTGCACGGCGATCGTGTCTCAGCGTCACGCTGACGACACGGATGCCGCAAGCGTACGGCGCGCCAGGCGGCCAGGTCAGAACGGCTCATAGACTCGACCCGGATCGGCAATACGATCAGTCCCGCCCGTTTACCTGCAACCACGAACGTGGGGAGTCGTGCGAGTCGCCGTCATCGCAGAGTCCTTTTTGCCCCAGGTCAACGGTGTCGCCAATTCGGTGCGACACCTGGTGGACCATCTTGTCGACCGCGGGCACCAGGCACTCATCGTCGCGCCAGGCCCCGGTGAGGACGCGCATGGTCCCACCCCCGTCGTGAGGGTACGCAGCCTGCCGCTGCCGATGTACCCCGATTTCCCGCTCGGTCTCCCCGACGCGGGGTTGCGCAGGGCGGTGACCGAGTTCGCGCCGGACGTCATCCACCTCGCGTCGCCACTTATGCTCGGCATGTCGGCCCTGCGTACGGCGGAGAAGTTCGCCATCCCGACCGTCGCCATCTACCAGACCGACGTGGTGGGCTTCGCCCAGCAGTACGGATTCGTCGGCGTGGAGCGGGCGCTGTGGGCGTGGATGCGGCGGAGCTACGCCCGTGCCGGCCGTACCCTCGCGCCGTCCCGTGCGGCACTGGCGCAGCTCGCCGAGATCAAGGTGCCGCGGCTGCACTGCTGGCCGCGCGGTGTCGACCTGCGCCGGTTCCACCCGTCCCGCCGGGACGCGGACTTCCGGCGCGTCCTCGCGCCCGACGGCGAGGTGCTCGTCGGCTATGTCGGACGCGTGGCGACCGAGAAGCGGGTCCACCTGCTCCGGCACATCGCTGCGCTGCCGGGTGTCCGGCTCGTCGTCGTGGGCGACGGACCGGCCATCGACGAGGTACGCGAGCAGACGCCGAGCGCGGCGTTCCTCGGTATGCAGGGCGGACTCGACCTGGCCCGGGCGATCGCGTCCCTCGACATCTTCGTCCACACCGGTGCGCACGAGACGTTCTGCCAGGCGGCGCAGGAGGCACTCGCCAGTGGCGTACCCGTCGTCGCACCCGCGGCGGGCGGTCTGCTCGACCTGGTGGAGCCGGGGCGGACCGGGCTGCTCTATCCGCCGGTGGAGTCCGACGTGGCGGTCCATGCGTTCCAGGACTCGGTGCTCCGGCTGGCCCGGGACGAGCCGTGGCGGCACGAGATGGCCCAGGCCGCGCGGGCGTCCGTCCAGGAGCGCAGTTGGGAACGCATCCTCGACGAGCTGATCGAGGTGCACTACCGCGCGGTCCTGCGCCGGCCGGCGACGCCGACGCTCGCCGCGTAGGCCATCCTGGCCAGTACGTCTCAGCCGAGGTGTACGTCTCAGCCGAGGCGTACGACTCATCCCTGGCGTACGACCGTCGGGCCACCGCTCCCACCCGGCCCGCACCCGAAGGGACCGTCATGCACATCGCCCAGCTGGCGAACTTCTACGGCCCGGCGTCCGGCGGACTGCGGACCGCGCTCGACGCGCTCGGCCGCGGGTACGTCGAGGCAGGGCACACACGGTCGCTGCTGATCCCGGGGGCCGAGGACGCGTGGGAGGAGACCGAGCACGGTCTGGTGGTCACATTCCGCGCACCGCTCCTGCCCGGGACGCCGTACCGCATGGTGCCCGAGACCTGGCGGATCCGCGACGTCCTGGACCGGCTGCGTCCCACGAACGTGGAGGTCTCCGACAAGCTCACGATGACCACGGCCGCGACGTGGGCGCGGCGGCGTGACGCGGGAAGTGTGCTGCTTTCCCACGAACGCCTCGACACCCACCTGAGTCCGCGGATCAGCTGGCGGCCGGGTCTGGTCGCGGGCGTGAACGTCCTCAACCGGTCGCTGCTCCGGAGGTTCGACGAGGTGGTGGTTACGTCGGCCTTCGCCGCAGGTGAGTTCGGGCGGGTGGCGACCCGGCCGGTACGCCAGGTTGCGCTGGGCGTCGACCTGACCACGTTCCATCCGGACCGCGCGTCAGCGTCCACGACCATCGCCGGAACGAGGTCCGGGAGCGTGGGAGGAAGCGCCGAGAGCGACGTGCCGCGGCTCATCCACGCGGGCCGGCTCTCGCAGGAGAAGCGTCCCGACCTCGCCGTCGCGACCGCGGTGGAGCTGCACCGGCAGGGGTTGGCGTTCCGGCTCGACGTCTTCGGCGACGGTCCGGACCGCCCTGCTCTGCAACGGTTGGCGGGGGACGCGCCGGTCGTCTTCCATCCGTACGTTGGAGACCGGTTCGCGCTGGCGGCCGAACTCGCGGCGGCCGACGTGGCCCTGTCGGTGTGTCCGTTCGAGACGTTCGGGCTCGCGATTCTGGAGGCGCTTGCCTGCGGTACGCCCGTCGTGACCGCCGACACCGGCGGCGGCCGGGAGCTTGTCACCCTGGCGTCCGGTGCCTGGGCGACGCCGCAGCCGACGGCGCTCGCGGCCGCGGTGACGGGAGTGCTCGCCGGCGACCGGCACGCCCGTCGGAAGGCCGCGCGGCAGCAGGCGGAGTGCTACCCGTGGAGTACGAGCGTGGCCGCCATGCTCGAGGTCCACGCGACCACCCGGCGGAAGCCGCTCGTGCGTACGTAACCGGGGCCACCGCATGACCTGCATGAGCGGGATGAGTTGGATGAGGGGACCCTTCCGCCAGTCCGCGGCTGCATGAGGGGACCTTCCGCCAATCCGCGGCTGCATGAGGGGACCCTCCACACGAACCTATTGGTGCAGGGCGCCCCTCATGCGATAGCGCGTTGGCGCAGGGGTCCCCTCATGCGATAGCACGTTGGCGCAGGGCGCCCCTCATACGGTCGCAGATTGGTGCAGGGCGCCCCTCACACAACATCGCGATCCCGACCGGCCGCGCCATAATTGACGGGTGCGCATCACCAGAAGGATCGCGGCGTTCCTGCTCGCCGTCGCAGGGTGGAATGTCGTGACCTATGCCGTCTTCATCCGCAACCTAGCCGCGACCGAGGGTCGGCCGACCGGCTTCTACGTCGCGCACACGATCCTCATCGTGGTCAACCTTGCCATCGCGGCCGTGCTCGGCGTCCTGGGTTGGCGGGCCTGGCGGGCCGCCCACGCGACGGACCAAGACCAGGCGGCGCCGGACCGGTCGACCTGACCACTCCGACCCACGAACTACCCGTCCCGCGTGTCACACCTCCGGTGACGCCGCTCCGGAGCCAGGTACCTCGAGCGTGTTGCCGCCCGACACGACGACCACGACCGTCGTACCGGCCTCTGGTCGTACGGCCCCACAGAACAGGCTCGCGAACGCCGTCGCGCCGCCAGGCTCGGCCAGGATCCGGCAGCGTTCCCACAGGAACTCCCGCGCCGCCACGATCGCGTCGTCCGGCACGAGCGGCGGACTGATGCCGCGGCTCGCGGCAACGGCATAAGCGATCCGACCGGCGGTCGCGGCACCCATGCTGTCCGCCGCCACCCCACCGACCTCGCCCTGCACGGGTCCCCCGGCCGCCAACGCCGCGGCGAGCGTACGACAGTGGACCGGCTCGACCGGAAGCACCTCCGGGCCGCCGTCGAGCGCGAGAGCCACGCCGGCGAAGAGTCCGCCACCTCCGCACGACACCAGTACCTGGTCGGCGTCGGGGATCTGGTCGGCGAGTTCGAGACCAAGCGATCCCTGCCCGGCGACCACTTCGGGCGCGTCATACGCATGAACCTCCGTGACCGCCCGCCCGGCCGGCCGCTCGGCAGCCCACTCCCGGCTGGCCGCCAGTGCGTCGGGGTAGTACCCGTCGACGACCACGACGTCGGCCCCGTAGCCCGCGATCCGCCGCGCCTTCACCGGCGGGGACGTCGCGGGTACGAAGACCTGCGCCGGAACACCGGCCCGGCCTGCGGCCCATGCGACCGCCGCCCCGTGGTTGCCACCGGACGCCGCGACGACGCCACCGGGTGGGACTTCCCGGGTGAGCAGCGTGTTCAGCGCACCGCGTGCCTTGAACGATCCGGTGTGCTGCAGAAGTTCGAGCTTGAGAACGACCCGCGCCTTTGTGCCAAGTTCGTTGCCATCGATCTCCATGATGGGCGTACGCCGGACATGGGGTGCCAACCGGGCGGCCGCAGCGTGAAGATCATCACGCGATGGTGACACTACGAAATCAGGCGCTCTCATTTTGCTCCCAGGATTGCGGAATGATCGGGTCGGCACAAACTGCGTCTGAACTGGCCGTACTACTCTGACGGCACCATGACTCGGGACTTCCGTACTCGTTGTCGTCGCGCCACGCGCACTGTCGCCGTGGCCGTCCTCGCCACCCTGATCTCACTCGGCGTGGCCACGGTACCCGCCACCGCACAGCCGGTCGTCCACCTCGAACCTGACGCGCCCACGGCCACCGCGAGCCCTGACGCGACAGACGAGCCGGGTCCAGGCAGCCATCGCAAGGGAAGCCCGTTCGCGGGACCGATCGGTGGTGCCGACCTGGCGGAGCCCGACACGGTGGTCGTCGACCCCGAGGCGGTGAAGGATCCGCCCGACGTGGACGTCAAGTCCTACGTCGTCGCCGACCTCGACACCGGCGAGATCCTCGCGGCCAAGAACGCCCACCTGCAACTGCCGCCCGCGAGCACACTCAAGACACTGACTGCGCTCACTTTGATGCCCCGGTTGGACAAACGTGCCCGTTACACCGCCGTACGCGAAGACGCGGACATGGAGGGCAGCAAGGTCGGGCTCGAGGCCGACCATATCTACACGATCGACCAGCTCTTCTACGGTCTCTTCCTCCCGTCGGGCAATGACGCCGCCAACGCCCTCGCCAACGCCAGCGGCGGCATGGATACCGCCATCGGCCTGATGAAGGACGAAGCCGCCCGGCTGGGTGCGTACGACACCCACGTGGTGAACACCAGCGGACTCGACGAGCCGGGCCAGGTGTCGTCGGCCTACGACCTCGCGCTCTTCGCACGGGCCGGGATGCAGATGCCGGCGTTCAGCAAGTACGTATCGACCCTGCGTTACGACTTCCCCGGCCGGAACGGCAAGACCTTCCAGATCCAGAACCTCAACGACCTGATGACGGAGTACCAAGGCGCCATCGGGGTCAAGAACGGCTACACCACCAAGGCGCACCACACATTGATCGGCGCCGCGGAGCGACAGAATCGGCGGCTCGTCGTGGCCGTCATGCGTACCGACTCGCCCGCGTGGGAGAAGGCCGCCGACCTGCTCGACTGGGGCTACTCCGTCGCCGACGACATCACCCCGGTCGGCAACCTGGTCACCGCGAAGGAAGTCGCCCAGGCGGTCGACGCCCAGACGGCGGCGCTGACGCCCACCGCCGGGCCCAACACCGCACCGGCTGAGGAACCCACGGCCGGAGCCGACGAGGTGACCGCGGCGCCGACGGTCGGTGCGGCGCCACCGGTCGACACCAGGGTGGCGGTCCTGCCCAGCGCGCTGCAGCGCCTGCCGCTGTGGATCTGGGCGGCGGGGGCGCTGTTCATCGTGCTGGCCAGCATGCGGGTGTACGGCTACGTCCGTTCCCGCCGAAAGGCGGATGCCCACACCCGCGCCGTCGCGCGCGGCTGATCCGAAGCTCGCCGGGCTCAGGGTTCGGGCTCGGCAGGCGTCCGAGCGCTCCGCCGGTGTTCTCGTGGTTAAGATCATGAAGGCTTTTGGGCGCCATAGGCCCGGAAGGCTTCATGGACCCGAACGGGTTCATGATCACGCGCGGCGAACCCGGAGCACACGTGTACGCCGAACCTCACCCGTCACCGGGCGAGTCCGGCGGCCGGGAGTCCGGCGTTCGGGTGGTGACCGCCCAGGCGGCGCCGAGGACGGCGAGCCTCGAGAAGTAGTTGATCCAGACCAGCAGCGCGATCATGATCGCGAACGCGCCGTACAACGGGTTCGCCGTCACGAAGCCGATCACGATGCCGGCCAGCTGCTTGAGTACCTCGAACCCGACGGCGGCGAGCAGCGCACCGCGCAGGACCGCGCCCGCGGGTACGTCGTGCCGGGGCAGCAGCCGGTAGATCACGAAGAAGAGCAACACGCTCGCTGCCAGCCCGACCAGCAGCGCGGCGACCCAGACCACCGTGCCCGCACCAGGCACCCCGCGGAGTCCCAGCAGGTCGAGGACGATCTCGGTGAAGGCCGTCACCGCCGTACCCACACCGACCGACGCGACCAGCACGATCCCCACCACCACGAGCACCAGCAGGTCGTACGCCCGGCCCGAGACCAGCCCACGCTTGCGTTCCGGCGCGGACTCGAACACCGCCTGCAGGGACGTACGCAGCGCGGACACCCAGCCGAGCCCCGAGTAGAGCAGGACGAGCAGCCCGATCACGCCGACGTTGGCCTTGTGTCGGGCGTTGGCCTGCACGTCGATCTGGCTCGGTGCGTTCCCGATCATGACGGGGAACACCTCCGCCAGCGCCGACGTCACGGCCTGCTCCACACCCGGAACGAACGAGACGCCGAACCCCACGGCGGCGAAGCACAGCGCGACCAGCGGGAAGAACGACAGGAAGGCGAAGTACGTCACGCCCGCGGCCAACTGCGTACCCATCACCGCCGAGTAGTGCTC
>JBOHED010000762.1:0-8678 GCA_050700915.1 Actinopolymorphaceae bacterium
CCTCAGGGCGGCGCTCATGCGTCGGTGTCGAGGAAGATAGGGTTCGTCAGCGCCAGCATCGGCTCGAAGTGGGCCATCGCCGGATGCGGTCGGCGTACCTCGACCCTGACGTATTGAGAGGCGGCCGCGGTCGTCGTCCAGGTCGCTGTCCCATCCCCTCCGGGTTCGAGCTGTGCGACCGCACCCTTGTCCGTGACGAACCGGACGAAGCAATCTGGAACCCCCGTGACGGCGGCGTCGAACCGCACCGGAGCGTCCGACGGAGCGCTGAGCCGGCTCCCGATCCCTGCAGTGCGACCGCCACACGTCGCCGAGAACTCCAGCCGCACCTCCGCTGATCCGGCCAGGTAGGTCCGCCCGGCGCGGACGCCGGCAAGGATCGCCTCCCGGGTCAACGCCTCCGCGCGTACGACTGTCTGACCCGTGCCGAGCCTGTCGTCGCCACCGTGGAAGTCGCTGCTGCCGACTGCTGGTAGCCATCGACTCTTCGTGCCGCCGGCTGCCGCGACGAGTCCCGCGTCCCACGCGCGGAGCGCCACCTCGTCGTCGGGTGTCCAGTCCCCGTTCCACACCTCGATCGCGTCGACGTCGTCGAACCCGAACTTCCAGGCGCAGCCCAGACAGGGCGCGAACGGATGGGCGGCGATGGCGAGGCCGCCCTGGCGGTGGATCTCGGCGGCGATCCGGGGAAGCAGTCCGTCGGCCGCGCGGAAACGCCAGTCGATCCACGAACCGTCCGCGAGGCCCGCCGCGACGAGATGGCCGTTGCGGGTCGTCACCTCCTCACCGGCGATGATCAGCAGGTCCTCGCTGGCGTGGTGGCCCCAGATCCCGGCTGCGCTGCAGGTGTTGTGCTCGGTGGAGACGATGAAGTCCAGGCCCGCCTCGCGCGCTGCGTCCGCGAGCTCGCCGGGCTCCAACTGCCCGTCGGAGTGGACGGTGTGCATGTGCAGGTCGCCGCGGTACCACGCGGGACCTCGACCGTGCGCCCGCGGGGGAGCTGGCAGGGGTTCGAAGTCGGCTTGCGTACGACCGGCTTCCGTACGACCTGCTTGCGTACGACCGGGCTGGGTGTCCCGTCCGAGCGTGATCTCGACGCGATAGGTCAGACCCTGTGGTGCCACCGTGTAGGGACCCAGCAGGATGTGCCAGGTGCCTGCGTTGACCGGACCGGGGACATAGCCCGGGGTGGCATGGGTACGACTGATCGCGAACGAGTCCCGGGCACCTCCGGACCAGCCCCGGAAGCCGGGCCCCTCAGGAACCCCGTGACCGCGTTCGTCGAAGATGCCGATGTCCAGCGCGTTGCCGGGCAGACCGGCAGGTGGTTCCGGCCGGTCGTAGCTGTAGGCGACGGCGATCTCGCGAACCCCCTCCGGGACGTCGACCGGCAGATAGACCCAGTCGGGCGCACCCTCGTCGATGTGGCCCTCCATGACCACGGTCTCCGTGCCGGAGGAGCTGCGGTCCGGATTGCTGGTGGTAGTCCTCACCCGGTCGAGTATGGAGCCCGGCTCTCACGGGCGGAGCAGGTCTCCCAGATAGTCGACCAGCCGACGGAGCCGTCCCCGTCCGGTGTCCCAGCGGTCGTACAGGTTTCTCGTCCACAGCCGGTCGCCGCCCGATTCGGAGTCGTCCGGACCGGTGTCCTGTTCCGTGGCGTCCGGCCCCACGGCAGTCGGGTCTGTACTCGGCTCTCCGCCTGGTGCTGGCCGGCCGGCGGAGGATCCGGGGCCCGGTGCACCACCATCCGGCCCGGCCCTCGGCCGCCGATCCGCGGGCGTCCTGGCCACCGCGGCCCGTGACCGCGCCATCTGGAGGTAGTCGTCGGCGACGGGTGACACGGCCCGGCCGGATCGCAGGCGCCGGCTTCGCTCCAACCACAGGTGGGCGTGTTGGACGGCCGAGACCTCGGTGACCGTACGCCGGTCGTCGTCGAGCAGAAGCCCGGCGAGTTCGGGTGCCACCAGGACCGCGGAGCCCAGATGCTGCAGACACCGTGCCTCACTCTGCTGGTCGGCGAGTTCGCGGAACCGCGTCAGGGCCCGCTGCCAGAGCGCGGCGGCCACCGGGGCGCGGCCCTGCATCCAGGCGGCGACGCCACGGAGCTCCGCCGCGTGCGCGAGCCCGGCGGAGTCGTCGCACCCGCTCGCCCGGCTCTCCGCGAGGTGCAGGTGATCGACTGCGAGGTCGGCCCGCCCCTGGTGGAGGTAGACGATTCCCATCGTCAGCAAGGTGGTGACCTCGCCCCTCACGTTCCGCCTGGGGAGGCGCTGCCACACGCGCCTCAGCTCGAGTTCGGCACCCGTCAACTCCACCGCTGCGACCGTGGCGTCCGTCGTGCTCTCGGCGCGGGCGAGGTGGAGGAGCGCCCGCTCGTGGTGGTGCCATGCGCCCAGGTCCCAGGCGGTGCGCTGGCGCCAGGGCAACCACGACCATCTGTCCGCCGGGGCAGACACCCCCGCCTGGCGGAGCATCGCGTCGGCGTCGTCGAGCATGCCGGCGGATCGGTAGACCGCGGCCATCCGGATAGTCGCGAGCCGGTCCAGGTCGTGCCGGCCGGCGGCATAGGCGAGCTGGACGATGTTCTGGTGGACCAGGTGGGCGCCGAACACCTGCTGCTGGCGTACGTACCAGACGTCCACGGCATCGGCGAGCCGGGCGAGGTCATCGAGGGTCAGGGCGAGCAGTTCGCCCTCGGGATAGTCGTCGGTGACGTCGTCGGCGTAACTGGCGGTGAGCAGCGCACGGAGCAACGCCTCCTCGGCCTGGAACCACAAGGCGGCCGACCTGGCGTAGTCGGCGCTGTCCAGCAGGATGCTCCACCGTTCGGCGAGGTCGGCATAACGATGGACGAGTGACGGCAGGGCGGCCCGGACGGCGATCTTGCGTTCGGCCAGGGGCTCGGTCGCCCTGACGGCCTGGCGTACCTCCATCGGCATGCGGTATCTGCCGACCGGAGACCGGCGGACGATATTGCGGGCGCACAGCTCCTGGATCGGATCGACAAGATCGATGTGGTCGGAGCGTTGCCCACCGGCGGAGCCCAGCTCGGGCAGGGGCGAGACGCTGGCGTCGATGGCGTCCTGGGCGTCGATGCCGGCACGGGCGGCCTCCATCGCTTCGACCGTGAGCTCTGCCACCGGCAGGTCGGCAAGCGCCCGCGCCAGCTGACGGGCCTTCCGGGACATGCTGGCCCTGGTGCGCCGCAGGACGGCGAGCCAGGTGAGAACACGCGGATCCTGGCCGGCTTCGACGTGTCGCCACAACAGGCTGGTCAGCTCGGCCGCGGCCCAGTGGGTCTCGGGGCGGGCCATCTCCCGGGCGAGGTCGCGGACCGCGGCGGGACGTCCGCCGCAGACCGCGATCACGTCGTCGAGCCAGTCGGGGTCCCGTACACCTGCATCGTCGTCCGGCGGACGTTCAGCCGTCCAGATCGCGCGCAGGCTCTGGTCGTCGAGATCGCCGAGATCGACCACACAGCCCGGGGGGAACGCGGCAGCGACGGGCGGCCGCCCGGCGACGACCAGGAACGGATGGCGGCCGTCGTCCGACCATGCGTCGACGAGCCACGAGATCTGTTCGGCATCGAAGACGTTGTCGAGGAACAGGACCGCCGGACGCGTCGACAGGTGCCTGCGGAGCCGCTGCGCCGCGTCCGCGAGGATCGCTGCGTCGGCGCTGGCGGGCTCAGCCGCACCGAACATCGACAGGAGCCGCCCGGCGATCGTCGGGGCGTCGTCGGGTGACCGGGTGGACCAGCCACGCAGGTCGAACGGTGCGGCGTTGGCGGCGTCGGTGTAGCCCCTGTCGACGAGTTCCTGGACGACGGCCTCGGCGACGACCGACCCGCCGACGCCCGGGAGACCGGTAACCGCGACCAGGCCTCGGGAGCAGACGATCGAGAGTGCGTCCTCCACCTCCCGGTCCCGACCCGCGAGCGGAGCAGGCGTACGAAACCACGCCGGACGCAGGGGAGGGCCCGGTGCCACCAGGTCACTGTCGAGGTCACGGAAGCGGCTCCGGTTGCGTTCCAGCACCCGCCGGGTCAGCCAGAGGACGGTGAAGAGGCCGCCGACGCCCAGCACGTACCGGAGGTCGCTGAGGATGTTGCCGAGCGCGTCGGACAGGACGCTCAGCAGGAAGAGACCGACGGTCGTCGTGGCGAGGACTGCGACGCTGCGAACCGGCCCCCACCGGGGCTCGGCGTCGATCCGGGCGGCCGGCGGCGCGGTAGGCGGGAGTGCCGGCGGGTTGTCGCCGGGGTCGCTCGGTGGTCGTCCGCCTTCGTGCGGGAGGGCCGCCGATGAATCCCCGGCCAACGTCGCCCGATCCGATTGCCCTGTCGTCGAGGGTCCCTCCGGCGGCCTCATCGGAGCACACCTCCGGTGAGGCCGGGAACGACCCATCGCCGCCAGGTGGCGAGCAGGACGGCCACCGGGACGACCGCCGACACGACCGCGCTGGCGGCCACCGTTCCCGCGGAGGTACCGAACTGCCGCGCCTCACCCCAGAGCACGAGAGTCAGCGGGCTGGAACCTGGGCCGCTCACCAGCAGAGCGATGATGAAGTCGTTCCAGACCTGGACGAACTCGATCACCCCGACGGCGACAACGGCGCGGCCGGCGTTCGCCCAGAGCCGGTTGGCGGCGGTGGTGGCGCGGGTCTGTCCACGGAGGGCGCCGACTTCGCGGGTGTCCGGTGCCGCCAGCAACGCGGCGCGAAGAATCAGGATGGCCAGCGGCAGCGCAGCCGCTGCGTGGACGAAGATCAACGAGAAGTCCGAACCGGCAAGGCTCAACGCCGTGAACGCCCGGCGCAGCGGGATGGCGTACATCTGCACGGGCGCGACGGCCAGCAACGTGAGCGTCGCGACGACGATCCTGGCCAGCACGGGTCGGGTGCTCAACGCGAGCGCACGGGCGGCGAAGATGCCGGTCCCCACCACGAGGATGGTGGCGCCGAGGGCGACCGTCAGTGTGGTCGAGAGCGACTCGACCAGGCCGGGCGCGGAGATAGCGAGCGACTCCAGCGAGAGACCACTGACTCCCGGCCGCCACCAACCTTCGGCGCCCGCGTCGATCGGATCGCGGAACGAGGTCGCCACCAGAGAGATGACCGGAAGCGCCCACAGGATGCAGATGCCGCTGCCGATCACGATGCTCCAGCCGCGGGTGTGCACGTCGGGCTCACGGCCTCGTTCGCGCCACCAGTGCGGCGGACTCTTCGGCACCTTGCGCGGTCCGCCCATGGCACGACTGAGCACGAGTGCGATCACGCCGAGCATGGCGAACAGGATCACCGCGAGTGCGGCCGGCTGTCCTTGGTCCTCCAGCGGTGTGGCCGTGAGTCGCCACCAGTGCACAGCGACCGTGTCAACGTCGTCCTGCATGGGTCCTGGCGTCGCGATGAGGACGAGGTCGAACAGTCGGACGGCGGCCACGACCAGGGTCAGCAGGATGGTGGCGCTGACCGGCCGGAGCGCCTGGATCCGGATCCGCAGCTGCCGCAGCCGGCTGGCCCCTTCGACCCGGGCCCGACGGATGACCCCTTCGGGGCTTGCGCGGAGCCCGGCGCGGAACAGCGACACCGCGAAGCCGAGCCAGGTCCAGCAGAACGACGAGACGAGTACGAACCAGATGAGTCCGGGCCCGAGCCAGACCGGTGTCTGACCGAAGATCTCGTAGGCCAACGCACTCGCCAGTCCACGTTCCGGAGCAGGGTCGAACATCAGCCGGAACGCGGCACCGGAGGCCACCGCCGACGCGCCGAAGGGGAGAACGATCACTACCATGAACGCCAGCCACCATCGGTCGACCGCGCGGCTGAGCACCGCGATGCCGAAGCTGACGACGCCGAGCGCCAGGGCGGTGAGGATCCAGAGCCCGGTGTGCCACAACGCCCGGAGCGCGTCGGGGTCGCTGAGAACCGCGGCGAAGTTGCCGAACCCGAGCCGGTCGGCGTCGAACGCATCGACGACGGTCAGGAGCATCGGCACGATGAGCAGCACGAGGACCATGGCCGCGGGAATAGCGAGTACGAAGTCCAGGACCTTCACCGGCGGCCGGCCGGGAACCAGCGGTCCACTCATGGAGCGGCTGGTGACTTCGAGCCGGAGGTCGCGGTGGGACACGATCGGCATCAGTGCCCCCCGAGGTCGTTGCACCCGTCGATGCTGGCCGCCGAGTTCCTGCGTCGCCGGTGCTGTGCCGCGACGTCGACGCCCGGTTGTTCGGCTTCGTCCTCGAGGGCGATGAGCCGGTCGATGGCGCGGTCGGCCGCCTGCTGGGTCCGGTCGGCGTTCCCGTCACCCACCTCCGCGAGGAAGTCCTGCAGGACCCGCCACAGACCCTCCCGGCCGCCGACCGCGCCGATCTGGTCGGAGAGGTCGAACTGGAAGGACTCTTCGTGCAGTTGCCGGGCGAACGGCCGCATCGCCTTGGTGTAGTGGTCCGGCGGGGTGTTCCGGTTGGCCGGAATGAACCCGCCGTGGTGGCGGATCCAGTCGACCGGCGCCGACTCGTGGGCGAGGCGCCTGATCAGGTCCTCGGCCTCCGGGATCGCCGCCTGGGTCAGGACCGCGGAGTCACCGCCGGCGATCAGCGGCGGGTCGGGCGCGTCCACCGGCGGGAACGCGAAGATCCCCCAGTGGTCCGCACATCCGTCGTCCTCGGGCCGGCCGTACGCCCGGACGAACGGCTCGGCGAAGTCGGGGACGACCACCATCGCGGCGCGGTGATACCGGAACACCTCGAGGACCGCGTCCGGGAACTGCTGGACCAGCGACCTGTTCACCCCACCCGCCAAGGCGTCGGGCGCACCCCACATCTGTCCCAGCAGGACGAAGACGTCGCGAACATCCGGATGGTTCCAGGGCCGAGGCGCTGAGGCACTGAGTCCTGTGTACGCACAGGGTGAGTGCCCGAGCAGGAGGTTCTCGAAGAACAGCGTCAGCATCCACCCGTCGGCGCCGGCCACGGCGAGTGGGGCGACGCCCTCCTCGATGAGCCTGGCGTTGATATCTCGCCACTCCGCCCAGGTGCGGGGCGGCTGGAGGTGGTGCTTGGCGAACACGCAGGTGCGGTACCACACGAGCGACTCGTGGGCGAGCTTGAACGGAAGACCGTACGCGGGGGAGTCACCGCCTGCCCGGGCGTCGAACAGCAGGTCGCGCCACACGATGTCGTAGTTCTCGCCCACCGTGTCGTAGGAGAGCAGCCCGGCCGGCAGTGGCTTCAGCACATCGCGGTTCTCCCAGACGAGACCGGGCATGGGCAGCATGACCACATCCACCCGGCCCGCCCCCCGCGCGGCCAGCGCGGTGGAGATGTCGTCGCCGAGGGGGACCGGTTCCACCGCGTAAGTCTTCGGCGC
This sequence comes from Actinopolymorphaceae bacterium, assembly GCA_050700915.1. Classification (GTDB taxonomy): domain Bacteria; phylum Actinomycetota; class Actinomycetes; order Propionibacteriales; family Actinopolymorphaceae; genus Thermasporomyces. Next base: position 7,375 of record JBOHED010000762.1, read on the forward strand.
CATGCCCGGAAGGTCGTCGAGGCGCCGGAGCACGCGCCGGAACGCGGCGAGTTCTGTCGCGCTCCAGCTCACCGCGACGCGGACCGCCCGGTCCGGGCGTACGAGGTCGTAGCCGGCAGAGCAGCCCGAACCAGCGGCGCTTCCGGCGGCGAGCGGCAGCAGGCCGGCCGTACGCAGCAGCCCCCGTCGGCTCAGGCTGCTCCGGACGGCTGCGCCCCCGAAGCTGGGACCCGAAGCTTCCGCAGAGTCCCCTGCGGGCAGATCGGGGGTCATCTGCCACCACCCGACTCCACGCCCACGGGGTCGTCGTCGAGTTGCCGTACCCGTGCCGCGTCGGTCGTGATGAGCAAGATGGCCACGGACGGGTCAGGCACCGGCGGCTCGGGCCCGACCGCGCCCTCCTGTCGCCGCAGCCGGCGGCGCTGGTCTTCGAACACGGCGTCCCACGTGGGCAGGCCCGGCGCGTCTTCCAGCACGACGGCCGTCGGTCTCCAGCAGAGGACCCGGGCCAGCCCGAGCAGTTGCAGTTCGGTCGGGGTGAGGTGCTCAGGTCGGTGGTCGGCAACCGGCTCGAGACCGAAGGCGGTGACCGTCTCCTCGACGGCCTGCGTGGCGTTCTCCGACACGGGCGCCGTCGGGCACCGGCCCTGCAGGATGTGGTCGAACACCGTGCGTTGCGGTTCGAGCCAGCCGTCGGCCGGCACCAGCCTGATCGCGCAGTGCCGGCTCCGCAGGTGGTTCGGGCGATGCGTGCGGTGTCGGCTGTGGTCGGTGTGCTGCTCGCCGACCACGGTGCCGTCGACAAGGACCCGTCCGCTGTTCGGCTGGTCGTCGACCCCCACGATCACGCCGGCGAGGGCGCCTACCGCCTGCTGGTCACGTACGACCGCCGCCCGCACCTTCCCTGCTCGCACCCGAAGGCTCAGCCTCGAGCACACGCCGGCAACCGTGAGGCGTTCCAGTCGCAGTCCGACCATGCCGCTCCCGCCAGGGGCGGGCGCCGGAGCCCACCCGGTGTTCGGTTTCGTCGGTCCTCGGCACTTGCGGGCACGAAGGCGCTCCGGGTGACGGTGCCGAGCAGATCATCCACCTTATGTGACGATGATCTTCTGCAGCACCCGGCCGCGGTGAAGGAACGCTCCTGTCCGCACCATGCGGAAGACTGGAACCATGACCAACCACCGGCGGGAGGCGAGCTGAGATGGCCCGCGACGTCCAGATCACTTTCGACTGTGCCGACCCGGCCGCGTTGGCGGCCTTCTGGGCCGAGGCCCTCGGCTACCAGCTGCAGGCCCCACCCGCCG
>JBOHED010000763.1:0-3935 GCA_050700915.1 Actinopolymorphaceae bacterium
TCTGGGTGTCCGGTGAACCGATGACCAGCTTCGTACCCTCCGGCACGGTGGTCGGCAGCGGCTCGTCGAGACCCAGCTTCGCGGCCCCGTCAGGTTGTGCCTCGGAGGCGCCGCAGCCGAGCAGAGCCAGCCCGGCGAGCACCGAGAAGATCAGGACGGAACGACGTACGGCTTGATGGACGTGGCGTAGGGACATGGAAACTGCTCCTTCTGCGGTGCGCGTCGGTGCCGGCACCTTCGGAGGCGGTCGCTGATCGCTGGTCTGGCACGAGAAAGGCGTGCGGGGCATACGTACGGGCTCGCCACCAGACAAGTCGTGGGAGCGTGCGTACGAAGAGAGGGACGTACGAAGGAAGTGTCAGCCGGGAGGCGTCCGCAGCACCGCGGAGCTCACCGGGTGGGCCGGGTCAGCGACAGACAGAGCTGGCGACGCGCATCTGGTCGACTTCGCGTCGACGGGTGAGGACGGCCACTCGCACCATGCCCAACACATTACCTACCTACTTAGTGGGAATTCGATTCGGAATCCGGCCAGTGAGACGGCACGGTGAATACCGGCCACGCGGCAGCGTGCGTCGCAGCCGCCCGAGGAGGTCTGGTTCGCCTGGATGAGAGACTTGCGGCGCGCGTAGCCGCGCGACTAGACAGCCATGCGGAGCCGGCAACTCATCCCGGCCCTGCACGGGTTCCGGGGCCAATGCGGGATGGGGAGAGATCGATGCGGGTTGCCGGCATCGACGTGTGGGTTGTCAACGTTCCCTTGACAACGACGTTCGCGTCGAGCTTCGAAGCCAAGGCCGCGACGACCCGGACAGTCATCCGGGTCTACACCGACGACGGCCGGGCGGGCTGGGGCGAGACGATGCACGGCCGCCCGACCGCCACCCTCGTGCGCAGGCTCGCCGACGACTTCGTCGGAGTCGACCCCCGGGCCACCGCCGAGGTACGCCGTCGTTGCACGATGGTGCCGTTCTTCTACGGCTATCTCGGCTACTGCGCCCTCGCCGGTCTCGAGATGGCGTTCCTCGACCTCAGCTGCCGGGCCGCGGACGTCCCGCTGCACCTTCACCTCGGCGGCGCCGCGCGTGACGTCGTACCCATCACCGCGCTGCTCACGCCTGCCGCCGTCGACGACGTGGCACCGGCTGAGTTGCCCAAAGCCCTTGCCGACAAGGCCGCGGAGATCGTGGCGGCGCAAGGGTTCACGGCCTTGAAGCTCAAGGGATCCAGCGACGCCCGCCACGATGTGGCGCTGCTGCGCGCCCTGCGGGAGAAGCTGCCCGACCTCGCGCTGCGCGTCGACCCCAACGCCGCCTGGTCGGTGACCGCCTCGATCTGGGCGGGTCACGAGAGCGACGCGCTCGGACTCGAGTACCTCGAGGACCCGTGCGCCGGACTCGAGGGCATGGCCCGGGTGCGGGCCGAGATCCGCACCCCGTTGTGCACGAACATGTGCGTCGTCACGCTCGACGACCTCGCTCCGGCCGTACGCACGGGTGCCGTCGACATCGTGCATGCCGACGTGCACAAGTGGGGCGGAGTACGACCGACGATGGACCTCGCGGCGATCTGTCAGGCCTTCGGGCTCGGGCTGAACTTCCACAGTGGCGGCGAGCTGGGCATCTCCACCGCCTGCCACCTGCACGTGGCCGCCGCCCTCGACCGGCTCGACCATGCGATCGACGCGATGTACTACCTCAACGCCGACGACATCCTCACCGAGCGGATCGCGATGCGCGACGGCGCGCTCGTGGTGCCGCAGGGGCCAGGCCTTGGCGTCGAGGTGGACCTGGACCGGCTCGCCCACTACGCCCGACGCAACGAGGACGAAGGAGACCACACCCAGTGAGCGCCGCCGAGTTGGAGGCATTCCTTCGTACGGCCCGCGACGAAGGCACGTTCTCCGGCGCCGCCTGGTCGTTCGGCACGACGTCAGGTCCTGCCTTGCGCGGCGCCCTGGGCACCCGGGTCTGGGACGGCGACCCAGTCGTCGAGGACACGTTGTGGGACCTCGCATCGGTGACCAAGCCGATCGTCGGACTCGCGGTGATGTCGCTGCTCGAACGCGGCCGGCTCGCGCTGTCCGACCCGGTGTCTGCGTACCTTCCCGAGTACGCCGGGACCGACAAGGCCGACATATCGCTGTGGCACCTGCTCACCCACACGTCCGGGATCCCTGGCCAGCAGCCGTTGTACCGCCGGCACCCCGACCGCGACGGCATGCTCACCGCGTTGCGGCACATACCGCTCCGACACCCGCCCGGCACCGAGGTCGCCTACTCCTCCCCTGGGTTCATGATCCTGGGGCAGGTCGCCGAAGCCGTGGCCGGGCAGTCCCTCGACGCCCTTGTGCGGGAGACCGTCACCCGACCGGCGGCGATGTCCGACACCGGTTTCAACCCCGCGGCCGAGGACCGGACCCGCGCGGCCGCCACGGAGGACTGTCCCTGGCGGGGCCAGGTCGTCCAGGGCACGGTGCACGACGAGAACGCCCACGCGCTCGGCGGTGTCGCCGCGCACGCGGGACTGTTCGCACCGCTCGGTGACGTGGAACGGTTGGCGCTCGCTCTCTTGCGGGACGGCGCCGGCGAAGCAGGCCCGGTCCTCGCCCCTCGGACGCTCGCGGTGATGACACGGCCCGCCACCGATCACCTCAACCTGCGCCGGTGCCTCGCGTGGCAGGGCACCCAGCCCGCCGGCGCCGGGATCGGTGACCTGTTCAGTTCGCGTGCGTACGGACACACCGGATTCACCGGGACCAGCGTCTGGGTCGATCCGGACCTCGGCGTCTATGCGGTGTTACTGACGAACCGGGTCCATCCGCGCCGGGGTTCGTCCGCGCTGGCGCGGCTGCGGCCGCGGTTCCACAACCTCGCGCTCACCCGGCTGCTCGGGCCACGGTGAAAGCCCGCCGAGCCGCCGTCCCGGAACCGATACTGGGAACGTGCGCCACGGGGAAAGGCCAGTGTCTCGCGCGAGAATCCTCGTGTCGTGCCTTGGCGTCGTCGCAGTGCTCGCGGGCACGCTGACCGGCTGCACCGAGCAGGACCCCGGGAAGAACTGTCCTGGCAAGGGGTGGCGGAATCTGTCCCACCGCGAGGTCGACGGTTCCGAGCTCATCGAACGCCGCCTGCACTGCGCCAACCTCGAATGGTCCTCGCTGGACGAGCTGCGCCTGCGGAAGGTGAAGCTCAGCCGGGCGAACCTCCACGGAGCCAGCCTCCGTAGTTCCTGGCTGAGCAACGTCGACCTGTCCGGTGCGGACCTCAGCAGGGCGGACCTCGAGTCGGCAACGCTCCACGGGGTGGACATGGCGGGAGCGGACCTGCGGGGCGCCTCCCTCGGCGGCGGGGCGACACTCACCAACGTGGGCCTTCGCCGGGCCAGCCTGGTGGATGCCGACCTGAGCTCCGCAGTCGTGAAACGCTCCGACCTGGCGCGGGCCGACCTCACCGGCACCAACCTCTCCGGCACGTCGCTGATCAACTCCAGCCTCCGCGGCGCCCGCCTCGACGATGCGGACCTGACGGACACGCTCTGGTCGAACTCCGTCTGCCCGGACGGTACGAAGTCCCGCGGAGATCCCGAGACCTGCGACGACCACCTCACCCCCGCGCGCCCGTGAGAGGCGGACGTCCATGAGACCCGGACGACGGTGAGATCCGGCAACCGGACCGATCACCGCGCGACGGCGCGGTACGTACGCCACAGCGAGTGCACCTGCCAGCCACCGAGCACACAGGTGGCCGCACCGACGACCGGAACCACCACGGACTCGCCAGCCACCCGGAGAGCGAAGCTGGGGTCGAGCAGGTTCATGGCCGTCGAGCAACCCATCGTGACCGCCATGACCGCGGCGCCGACGACCACCTGCCCGGTGATCACCGCCGGCAGGAAGCGGCGTAGTCGACCCGACCACATCAACAAGCCAAGGG
>JBOHED010000764.1:0-3580 GCA_050700915.1 Actinopolymorphaceae bacterium
GCGCGAGGGCTTCACCTACGACCGGCCCAAGGGCCAGGGCAACTGCGTGATGGTGCGCGAGGTGGCCCCGAGCACGCCGAACGGGTTCTCCAGGCTCTGCCCAGGAGCCGCCACGCACCAGTCAGGGGACACGTGACGTCGCACCCCACAATCCCCATCGCTGCTCCCATCCTCGACGACTCCGGCCCTGATTGAGCGCAACGGGTTGCCCGACGGGGCCGACCTCAGGTCGCTCACCGACCGCTGTTCGTGAATCCGGCAAGTCCGGCTCCGTGGACGGGTTCAGCCGACGTCGGCGAGCAGCTTCCCGATCGCGTCGAGCAGGCCGGCGGTCCCGGCCTCGCGACCGGCCGCGGCATCCGGCCCGGGACCGTGCACACCGTCGAGGTGGACACCCTGCTCGGTGAGCGTGAGCTGGGTCCCCGGTCCGGCGCCGTCGTCGGTGGGTGCGAACACGATCGTGGTGATCGACGTCGAGGCGTGCACCCCGTCGAGCCACATGTCGTAGGTGTAGACGATCCGCTCGTTGGGCGTGATGTCGGTGTACGTGGCGCGGTACTGCGACAGCGGGCCGCCCTCGCCGTGACGCCCGTCGTCGATCGCCACGCCGCCGACCCGGAAGTCGTCGGAGCGCTCGACATAGACGAACTCGTCGCTGCCGAACCACTTGCGCTTGATCTCGAAGTCGGCGAAGGCGGCCCACACGCGGCCGACCGGAACCGGGTACTCGCGCTCGAGCACGAACGTGGCGTGGGTCTGGGTGCGGTCGGTCATGTCAGTCCTCCTGTGTCGGGTGATGGTTGGTGAGGTAGTCGCCCAGGCGGTCGAGCTGGCGTTCCTGCGGGCGGCGGTGGGCCACGATCCAGGCGTTCGCCGGGACCAGCGCGTCGGGCACGAGTTGGTACGTGCGCACCCGGCCGACCTTCTCCGACGACACGATCTGCGCCTCCTCGAGCACCCGGAGGTGCTGGACGACAGTGGGCAGCGCCATGCCGAACGGCTCGGCGAGCTGGCTCACCGAGGCCGGCCCGTGGACCAGCCGGGCGACCATCGCCCGGCGGGTGCCGTCCGCCAGTGCGTGGAACATCCGGTCGAGCTCGGCGTCGCCGTCGCTCTCGGCCGAATACTTAGGCATACGACTAAGTATCCGTACCCGGGTGAGGATGTCAAGGGGCTCGCTGGGATCCCGTGTGGAGCACCGGACGGGCTGGGGCGAGCCGCCGCCGCTGGGCACCTTCAGGATCGCCACAACCTGCGGCCAGGGTTCGTCATGGTCATCCAGCATGACCAGAATGGAGCTGGCTGTCCTAGCTCCATTCCCTCCCGATGAGCGCCATAGCGATCGCGATCACAGCCTGGCCGTCGCGCCGGTCGAACTCGATCTTCTCTGTCACGTGCTCGCAGTGCGGTGCGGCGTTCAGCACGCCAATGGTCGCGTGGCAGACAGCCGCCCAGCGTTGGCGCTCATCGCGCTGTGTGCTCTTCGCGTTGTCGATGCTGTCCTTGCTGGGTAGGGCAATCAGGGTGTTGAACCGTTCCATGGCCTTACGCACTGCAGCCGCGGCGTCTCGATCGCGGTTGTCCCGGTACGCCCTTTGTGTTTCCGCGTCGGAGGGGCTGTTGACAGGGCCTTGTTGTCCGAGTCGGTCCAGATCAGTCCAGCCGCTTAATGCGCGCGGGATGCACGCCGGCATCCTTCGATGAGCGCTGCCGACGTCTCGCCCGGGCTGTAGCAGCCCCTGTCGTGGCCTGGCTGCCGCCGACGATATCCCGTGGCGCCGCCGACGCCGCCCAACTACCGTGCCGGGCTATGGCCCGGACCGGTGTGTACTTGGAGATGACCGATCCGATGCAACTGCGCTCCGCGCCGGAACTTCCCGAGCTTGTGCTCGATGAGGTGTCCGCGGCGGCTGCCCCCACGATCTGCCGGCTGTACAAGGAGATCTGGGATGACAGCGGGCGGAGCCAGTGGTCGCCTGAACGATGGGCCGAGGAACTGAGCCCGCCTCATATCCGCACCTGGATAGCAAGGATCAGTGACCAACCTGTCGGGTTCGCCGAGATCGGCTGGCAGAGCAACGGCCATGTCGTCATCGTCGTTATCGGCGTGATCCCCTCGTTCCACGGACGCGGTTTCGGCGGCGACCTCCTATCCCGCTTGACTCGTCTGGCTTGGGAGGAACCGTCGTCGAACGGAAGGGTGACCAGCCGAGTGTGGCTGTGGACGATTCGTGATGAACACCCGCACACGATCCCCAACTACCTCAGCAGAGGCTTCCGCGAATCCGAGCGGGGTAACGAAGCGGACTAGCAGCTCGCTTGTCCGAGTGGGGTCAGCCGAAGCCTGCTGACGTGGCGGTATGCCTGCCTGAGCTGGTACCACCGGAGGGAAGATCGAGACTGATGGAGGAATGCGACCGTGCGACGAGCTCCGAGCTGCTGAGGGAGCGATGGGGCCTGACAGGCGTAACCGTGCTCGAACGCCTGCAGACATACCCGACTCGATTTGTCGAACGGATCGGCAGCGACCAGGGCTGCTTCGCCGTCAAGGTTGACGATGCGCCTGGCGACCTGGCCGAGGACTCGGATCAGGTCCAATCGGCCGTAGCCAGTGCGTTGTCGCGTCACGTCCCAGCGATCGTGCCGGATCTGTCAGGCGCGCTGCACGTCGTCGACCACGGCCGCCGGGTCACCGTCCACGAGGACATCGGCGGCGGTCAGCCACCGTCGAACACCCAGACGTGGAGTGGTCTCGGCGCCTGAGCAACGTCCGACAAAGGCCAGACGGCGAACTCGTACTCGTCGACTGGGACGCGGCCGGGACTGGCCCGATCGCCATCGATCTGGGCTATCCACTGATCTGCGTCTTCCACGACGAAGACCTCACCAGACACGCCGACCACGCCGCCGCCTTCTATGCCGCCTACGCCGAGAACAGCACCACGCCGGTAGCGTGAGCGCCATCTGCGACGGCGCGGTCAGAGCGGGGTGGCAGCACAGGAACAGCAGTTCCAGCAGGTCATCCCGGTCCGGCTCGGCATCTGCCGGAGCGGCCAGCAACTCGTCGCGCGGCACGGAGTCGAACTGCGCTTGCTCCCGGCGCTTCCGCGCGGCGTCGGTACGCACCCGGTCCACGTACCGGCGCGGCAACCGTGGCGAGCCGATCAATCCGTACTGGTCCTCGGCGGTGAGCGCGTCGGCCCGTTCCGGCCCGGCGAGGAGGTGCGAAGGGGCTGTCACTGACAGGAGATGTCAGTGACGTCTCCTACGGTGGTGATGACGAGCGGTTCGACCGCGGGTGCGGATCTTTGGAGACGGCTTTGTTGGAGGCAGAGTCCTCGGCGCCGCTCCGAGCGGCGCGTTGTGTCCGCCGACCCGCCCCGAGAGTGCCGGGAGCTGTAAGCATGCGTGCGACCGTGCAGAACATCACCTTAGACTGTCCTGATGCACAAAAGCTGGCGTCTTTTTACGCCGAGCTGGTGATGATGCCGATCCGGCACCTCGACACGCCGGAGAGGGTTGTGATCGGGAATGACAAGAGTCGCACGCGGCTCGCGTTTGCCACCGTCGACGACTATCG
>JBOHED010000765.1:0-1547 GCA_050700915.1 Actinopolymorphaceae bacterium
AGCATCCCTGGTTTGTAGAGGCGTTGGCGGCCGGACCGGGAAGCCCGGAGCGGGCCCGTTTCCACTTCGCCAACGGTCGGGGTGAGCACGGCGAGTCGCCGCCGAACAACTGGCGTTCGATCTTCGGCGGGTCGGCCTGGCAGCGGGTGACCGAGCGCGACGGCTCCCCGGGCCAGTGGTATCTCCACACGTTTGCTCCCGAACAGCCTGACTTCAACTGGCGGAACCTGGATGTGGCGGCCCATTTCGAGCAGGTGCTGCGGTTTTGGTTCGACCGCGGGGTCGATGGTGTGCGGATCGATGTCGCGCACGGGTTGTACAAGCGGGACGGGCTGCCGGATCACGAGAAGGCGATCGATGATGAGTTGACCGGCGACCCGGTCAACCCGTACGCCTGGAACCAGCCGGAGGTCCACGAGGTCTGGCGCCGCTGGCGGGCGATCGCCGACGAGTACACCGACCGGACCGGCAGAGAACGGGTCCTGATCGGCGAGGTGGGTGTCCGCGATCCGCAACAGCTGGCGAACTACCAGCGGCCAGACGAGCTGCACCAGACGTTCTTCTTCGAATTCCTGCACGCCGCGTGGAACGAGCAGGACCTGGCCAGCGTGATCAACGCTGGGCTGGACACGATTGCTGGGTCCGGCTCTACGACGACTTGGGTGCTCAACAACCATGACATGCCTCGGTCGGTCACCCGGTACGCCGGTGGTGCCCCCGGTGACGGTGCGGGCGATGTCGAGCTGGGCCGCGCCCGGGCACGGGCCGCTGCGCTGCTGATGCTGGCGCTTCCGGGGTCGGCGTACATCTACCAGGGCGAGGAACTGGGCCTGCCGGAGGTCGTGGACTTGCCGGTCGAGGCGCTGACCGACCCGATGTTCCACCGCTCTGGCGGTGCCCGCCGAGGCCGGGACGGCTGCCGGGTTCCGTTGCCCTGGACGGTCGACAAGGACTCGCTCGGGTTCTCCCCTGCCACCGCAGCCGAGGCGCCCTGGCTACCGCAGCCGACTTGGTTCGCCGGCCTCGCCGTAGATGAACAGCTACGCGACGACGACTCGATGCTGTGGCTGTACCGCGAAGCGATTGCCCTGCGCCGCCAGCTCCCCGCCCTGTCCTCCAAATCCGCCGGCGAGCTCCGGTGGCTGCCGACCGAGCCCGGCGTCCTGGCCTTTACCCGCGGCGACCTCGCGTGCGTGGTCAACTGCTCCGACCGGCCGGTCGTCTCCCCTATCGACGGCGAACCACTACTTCGCAGCGACCCCGACGTCGGCGAGAAAGTTCCCGCCAACACCGCCGCCTGGTGGCTGCTTCCAAACGAGGCGCCCACCGAGGAGCCCCGATGAAGACCACTCACATGGCCGCAGGGGTCGGGACCTGATGACAGGAGAAGGTGACTGCTTGGGTGCAGGCGAGGCGCAGGAGAGTATCCTGCGGCTCGAATGCCTCCACCTCCTCGCCCGCGCACGCATAGGCCGCATCGCGTTCACCCACCGTGCAGTCCCAGCCATCGAACCCGTGAGCTACCGGCTCGACAGTGACGCCGCAGT
>JBOHED010000766.1:0-9226 GCA_050700915.1 Actinopolymorphaceae bacterium
CACTGTCGGCGGGGGTGTCTAGCGTCGGTGTCATCGCGGGTGTCAACCGCCTCGCGATGCCCCTCACCACGCATGACGGAGGACCGATGGAGATCGATTGTGACCGTTGCACGATGCGCGGGCGAGGCTGCCATGACTGTGTCGTCACGGTGCTGCTGGGCTCGCCACCGACCGACACCGGGCGGTCGGAGGCTGGCGTCGAACTGCCGAGCGGCGCGCTGGCGGTGGCCGGCATCGCCGGCGTGGACATGACGCTGACAGACATGACGCTGACAGACATGACGCTGACAGACAGAAGTCTTGGCGGCCTGGACCTCGACGACGCCGACCGCATGGCGTTGCGTGTCCTGGCCGATTCCGGCTTGGTGCGCCCCCTACCCCCCGGCGCCACCAGGGCGGCCGGAGACGATCGGGACCTGCGCGGCGCCTGATTGTGAGCGACCGGCGACATTGTGCCGATCTTGTGACATAACGTAACTACACTAACGCATTGTGCTTCTGGGTATGTTTTCTCACCTTCTTTACGACACGCCGGGTGATTTGAAAGATCACGGACCGATCACTAAAGTCACGCGCCAAGTGTCTGTCCGCTTTGAGCTGACCAGCCCGGTCGGCGCAGATGCTTCGCTTAGTCCCTGTTGGGCAGGTAACTGACAGGGAACCGGGGACCCACCTAAGTACCCGGGGTGAATCGGAGTGCTCGGCCGCTCACCATGCTGCCGGCCCTCCGTAGGGCGACTTCCCGGCCCGAACCCGTCAGCTCACCCGGTAGGCGTCTGAGGAAGGAAGGGGCATTCCGCCTGTGTCGAATCGCCGCAAGCGTCCCTCAGGGCGTGCGCTGCTCGCTCTCGGCACCGCCACCGCGGCTGTCATCGCCACGGTTCCCGGCTCCGGTTATGCCGATCCCAAGCCCAGCATCAGCGAGGTCCGCGCGCAGGTAGCCCAGCTGTACGAAGACGCGGAGAAGGTCACCGAGGAGGCCAACGCCCTCGGCGGCCAGATGAAGGCCATCGACCGGCGCGTCCGCAAGCTCAACGCCGACGTCGCGCGCCAGCAGAACCGACTCGACGGATTGCGTGGTGACATCGGCCAGTTCGCGGCGTCCGAATACCGCACCGGCGGACTCGACACCACCGTCCAACTCCTGGTCGCCGACGACCCCGACGAGTTCCTCGCTCAGATGAGCACGGCGAAGGCGTTCGCCGGCCAGCAGGGTGACCGGCTCCGCCAGCTCCAGGGTGAGCAGAAGCGACTTGCCGAGCGGCAGGCGGCACGACAGGCGGAGCTCACCAGGTTCAGTGAGGCCAAGGAAGCCGCGAACAAGCGGCGCAAGATCGCCTCCGGCAAGGCCGCCAAGGCTCAGGCGATCCTCGACCGGCTCACCGCGGAGGAGCGGGAGCGCCTCGCGGCTGCCGAGGAGCGCGAGCGCCTCGCTGACCGGTCCTCCCGTGGTGGCGACCGGATTCCGCCTCCGCCGCCCGGTGGCACCAGGGGTGCGACGGCACTCTCCTTCGCACGCCAGCAGGTGGGTGAGTCCTACGTCTTCGGTGCAGACGGTCCTGACAGCTGGGACTGCTCCGGCCTGACGATGGTGGCGTGGGAACAGGCAGGTGTGTCATTGCCGCACTCCGCTGGCGACCAGTACGACGTTTCTGCGAAGATCTCCCGTTCTGAGCTGCAGCCCGGCGATCTCGTACTTTTCTACAGCGACATGCACCACGTGGCGCTCTATGCGGGTGACGGCATGATTCTCCATGCGGCGAACCCCGACGATGGGGTGAAGTACAGCGATATCGACGAGATGCCCTACGCGGGCGCAGTCCGGCCTGGTTAGTGGCGGTCCGTACCCCGTCGATCTTCCTCGACACGGCGTTGTGCCTACCCATTCCCACGGAAGGGGTGGGGCCCAATTCCGTACGATGCGAGGGTGGCTGATGATCCTTCGCGGCATGCACGCAGGGTGACCTCGACCCCTGGGCGGCCATTCGTCCGGAAGCCAGTCGTCTGGAAGTCGGGCGTCCAGAAGTCAGTCGCCCAGTACGCCGTCGCCTTTCTCTGCGGCTGCTTGGTCGTGCTGGGAGTCTTCGTCGCCGGCCGGTTCCTCCTCACCGGCATCACCGTCCCGTCCGCCACAGACGTACTTTCCGCCGAAGCGACTCCGCGGGCCGAGGGTGCCGACTCGGACGTGCCCACCCTCTCCAGCCGGGCGGACAATCCCGCCGCCGCCAGGTTCGACGTCGCCAGGGACCTGCTCCGCCGGCAGTCCGCCGCGTTGCGCGGCAAGGACAGGTCGGCCTATCTCGCGACGATCGATCCGCGCTCGCCCGACTACGCGAAGGTCGCGGCACGGACCTTCGACAACCTCGTACGCATGGGTGCGCATGGCTTCAGGTTCGGCGCTCCCGCCGAGGATCCCGGCGCCCTCACCCCCGAACGCCGCCGAGCGCTCGGTACGACGGCCTGGGTCGCGGAGGTCGACACGACGTTCACCCTCGCCGGAGCGGACCGTGAGCCGTGGACGGCGACGCTTCGGATGGTGTTCGTCGAGCGGAACGGGCGCACCTACGTGGCGGGTGACCGTGAGGGCGAGTCGTCGTCCGGTCCGACACCGTTGTGGCTGACCAACCAGGTGACGGTCGTCCGCGGTGAGCACAGCCTGCTCATCGGCGTCGAGTCCAGGACCCGGCTCGAGCGTTACGCGAACGCTGCCGACCAGGCGGTCCCGCGAGTGACGCGCGTCTGGGGGGATGACTGGACGCAGTACGTCGTGGTGATCGCACCGTCGACCCAGGTCCAGATGGAACGCGTGGTGGGCGTCGACGCCGAAAGTCAGGGCGCCGTCGCCGCCGTCACCACCTCGGTCGGGCGCGCGTCGCCGGCTGAGGCGTCCCACATCGTCATCAATCCCGCCACGTTCGACAAGATCGGTTCCCTGGGACGGCTCGTCGTCCTCACCCACGAGACGACCCATGTCGCGGCGCAGGCGACGGTGAGCCACATGCCGGTCTGGTTGTCCGAAGGCTTCGCCGACTACGTCGGGTTCAACGAGGCCGGCCTGTCGACGGCGGTCGTCGCGCAGGAGTTCCTGTCCGAGGTGCGCGACTCCGACGCCCCCCGTGACCTGCCGAGCACGTCCGACTTCGACCCTCGCGCGGCAGAGCTCGACCAGGCGTACGAAGCCGCATGGACGGCGTGCAGCTACATCGCCCAGGAGTGGGGCGAGGACAAGCTGGTGGACTTCTACCAGGCGATGGACGACCTACGTACGAAGGCGGACGAGGAACTCGCCTTCCGCACCGTGCTGAACACCACGAGGGAGAAGTTCGTGGCCGGCTGGCGTAACCACGTGCAGGTCACGAGCATCGGCGGCTGAACGACGCGCGGATCAGTCGACAGCGACACGACGCAGGGGGATACGCCAAAGACGGGGACAGAGGTCGAGGTTCCGGCGACACGGGGGAAGCATGCGCAGTGGGGGGATTGCACGACGGCCTGCCCTGATCGCGGCGGTGGTGCTGGTCGGATGCCTGGCGGGCGCCATCATGTTCGCGACACCGTGGTACCCGTCGGGTTCCGCGGTCGCGGCCTCGGCGTCGCCGCACCAGTGGGCGGGGGACTTCACCACCGGCGAGGTGGCGACGGGCAGCTGGCTCTCGCGGTCTGTCCGGTTGCCGGGCTACCTCAGCACGGTGGCAGGCATGCTCGCTGCGATGGTGCTGGGATTCACCAAGCTCGGCGCCCGGTGGAGTGCGCGCGCGTTCCCGCGGGTGCGCGGGTGGTGCGGGCGGGTGGTTCTGGGAGCGCTGGTCGTGACGTTGGCGATCCGGTTGGCGGTGGTGCCGTTCGAGGTCTGGCTGGAGGTGGCACGCCGCCGGGCCGGTGTGTCGACGCAGAGCTGGTGGGCGTGGGGGGCCGACCTGCTGGTCGGACTCGCGGCGACGAGTGCCGTCACGGCCGCCCTGCTGGTCGCTCTCGTGGCGCTGGCTCGACGGTTTCCCCGCTGGTGGTGGGCACCGGCCGCGTCGTTCGCCGCGGCGGCGGTCGTGGTCGGTTCATACATCTATCCGACGGTCGTCGAGCCGCTCTACAACCGGATCACACCGATGGCGGAGGGGCCGCTGCGGTCGTCGCTGCTCCAGCTCGCCGAGCAGGACGGCGTGCCGGTGAGCGAGGTGCTCGTCGCGGACGCGTCCCGGCGTACGACGCGGCTCAATGCGTACGTCTCCGGCTTCGGCAGCACCTGGCGCCTCGTCATCTACGACACGCTGCTCGCCGAGGCGCCTCCGGACTACGTCCGGCGGATCGTCGCCCACGAACTCGGTCACGCCAAACGCCATGATGTCCTGCGCGGAACCCTCGTCGGGGCGCTCGCGGTCGGCACCGCGGTCGTCGTACTCGCGTTGCTGCTGGACAATCGCCGGATCGGGCGCCGGGCAGGGGTGCGGTCGGTCGCCGACCCACGGGTGGTGGCGCTGGTGCTGGCTCTGGTCGCGGTGGGAACGCTCGTGGCGGCGCCGATCCAGAACCTCGTGTCCCGGCGGATCGAGACCCGGGCGGATCTGCACGCCCTCGACCTCACCCGCGACCCGGCCGGCTACGCCGAGACCCAGCGCTGGCTCGCGGTCACCAACCGCAGCGAGCTGCGGCCGAGTCCTGTCGTGGCGGGGTTGTTCTCCACCCACCCCACCCCTCCGGAACGGATCGCCCTCGTACGTTGGTGGGCCGCCGACCAGGGCGTGCCACCTGTTCCCGCCCTTGTGGCAGGTGAGGGAGTGGCTGGTGAGGGAGTGGCTGGTGAGGGAGTGGCCGGTGCGGGAGTGGCCGGTGCGGGAGTGGCCGGTGCGGGAGTCCCGGGTGGGTGACCTGTCCGGATAGGGTCGGTGGACGTGGCACGCACTCTCGTCGTGACCAACGACTTCCCGACCCGCCAGGGCGGCATCGAGGCGTTCGTCCTCGCGCTCTGCCAGCGGATGCCGCCGGAAGAGGTGGTCGTCTACACGGCCGCGATGCCGGGCGACCGGGCCCATGATGCGCGCCTGCCATTCCCGGTGTTCCGCGATCCGTCGCGCAGGTTGCTGCCGACCGGCGCCGTTGCCCGGCGTACCCGCGAGGTGTTGGTGTCCGAGGGTTGTGACCGGGTGCTCTTCGGAGCGGCGGCACCGCTCGGCCTGCTCACGCGCGGCCTTCGCGGCGCCGGGGCCAGACGCATCGTCGGGCTCACCCATGGGCACGAGACCTGGTGGGCGCGGGTTCCTGGCGCCCGTCAGGCCCTGCGGCGGATCGGGCGGACGACCGACGCGCTCACCTATCTCGGTGACTACACACGTGAGGTCATCGCGGGTGCCCTGGCGCCGGAGGACGCCCGCCGGATGGTGCGGCTGACACCCGGTGTCGACACCGAGACGTTCGCTCCCGGCGCGGGCGGCGAGGTGGTCCGCAAGCGCCTCGGCCTCGGTGCCGACCAGCCGATCGTGGTGTGCGTCGCGCGGCTCACCGAGCGCAAGGGCCAGGACACCCTGATCCGCTCGTGGCCGCACGTGCTGCGGGTGGTGCCCGACGCGATCCTCCTGGTGGTCGGTGACGGTCCGCACCGCCTCGCGCTCGAACGCCTTGCCGACGAGACCGGCGTCCGCGGCCACGTGCTCTTCACGGGCGCGGTGCCGTGGACCGACATTCCGCCGTACTTCGATGCGGGAAACGTCTTCGCGATGCCATGCCGGACCCGGCTGGGCGGCCTGGAACCGGAGGCGCTCGGCATCGTGTTCCTCGAGGCGCAGGCCAGCGGGCTGCCTGTGATCGTGGGTGACTCCGGCGGTGCGCCCGACGCTGTGGTGCACGGCGAGACCGGGTTCGTCGTCGATCCGTACAACCCGGTCGCCGTGTCCGCCAAGGTGGCGGGACTCCTCGCGGAGCCGGCGGCCGCGCGGGCGATGGGCGAGCGCGGCCGCGCATGGGTACGTGAGAACTGGACGTGGGACGTGTCCGTGGCGAAGCTGCGCACATTGCTGGGCTACGCCCCGCCGGACTGAGTGGGCGGACTGAGTGCGCAGGCTGAGTGGGCAGGCGGCGGGGTGGGTGCGGGACCGCATCGACGAGACCAGGGCGGGACGAGAGCGACGGAGGTGAGCGGTGCCAGACGTGGACATCGCCGACGACTCCTACGTCGTGGCGGCACCATCCGCGGTCGCGGCAACGCTGCGGGACCCCGCGTTCTGGCGTTCGTGCTGGCCGGGCGTCGGGTTGACGAGCTACCACGACCGTGGCGCGGAGGGGATGCGGTGGTATGCCGGGGGAGCGGTCGTCGGTACGGCCGAGCTCTGGTTGGAGCCCTGGCGCGACGGGACGCTGGTGCACGTGTTCCTGCGCGGGGATCCGCCCGTGGCGTTGCCGGAGCGCCGGTTGGAGACGCTGCGTCGTGACCATGTGCGTGCGCTGAAGGCGGCGCTCTTCGTGGTCAAGGACCAGCTGGAGGCCGACCGCGCGCCCGGTACCACGCGGCCCGACCGGGTGGCACGACTCGCGGCCCACCGTGCCACCGAGCCGTCGCCGTCCGGCGTGGTACGCCTGCTCGCCGAGCTGGGGGACCATGACACCGGGCCGCTCGACCTGGTGGGCGTCACCCGACTCGACGGCGGGATCGCGACCGCGACCCACCGGTTGCGGGTCCGGGACCGGCGCGGACACCGCCGCGATCTGGTCCTGAAGCGCTACCTCGACGGCGACGACACGGCGCGGCACGAGTGGGAGCGGTTGGGATTCGCCGAGCGGTGCGAGGTGCCGACGCCGGAGCCCGTGGCGGTCGACCTGGACGGCCGCTGGTTCGGCGCCCCCGCGCTGGTGATGACCGCGCTCCCCGGCACCGTGAGCTACGACCCTGCCGATCCGAAGGTGTGGGTCACCGCACTCGCCGACGCGCTCGTCCTCATCCACCGGACCGATCTGTCGCTTCCGCTGCCTGATGCCGTACGCCGGACGCCGGCGTGGCGTTCGTTCACTCCGGACGGCCTCCCGGAGGAATGGCGGGACGAGCGGACCGACGGCGTTGCCCGGGCGGTCGCGCGCCTGCGCCTTCTCGCGCCGGGACAGCCCGAGGTGCTCTGCCATGGAGACTTCCATCCGGGCAACGTGTTGTTCGACGGCGATGTCGTCTCGGGCGTCGTCGACTGGAGCGGTGCCAGGATCGAACCCGCGGAGTCCGACGTCGCCAACTGCCGGGTCGAGCTGGCTTTGGTGGGTGGCGACCTGCCGGACCTGTTCACTGCCGCGTACGTCGAGGCCGGTGGCCGGCCACCTGAGCACCCGGCTCTGTGGGACGTGCTTGCCGGGGCCGGCGCGACCGGCTGGCTGCCGTACGCGGGGCAGACAGTCAACCAGGCCGGTGCGGAGATCACGGGCGAGCTGGCCATGACCCGGATCGAGGCTTTCGTCGACGACGCGTTGAGCAGGGCCGGGGCGTGAGCGGTCGACTCCGGTGCGTGCCGCGAGCGACAGGTCGGCGCGGCATTGTTCGCCGAATCCTCCGGTCCCCAGCGCGGTGTCGGTCCCTGCGTCCATACTGAGCGATGCGCCGGAGGGCGCCGGCCGTCCCCGGTCGGGCGTTGGCTCGATCGCGATCCACGGCCGTCGGAACGCGTCCGCACATGGGAGTGCGGGATGGGAGCGTGAACCATGACGGTTCTTCTCGCGATCGGTACCGGCAAGGGCCTGTTTCTCGCCCGCAGCGACGACCGGCGTCGCTGGGACATGACTGGACCGCACTTCCCGATGACCGCGGTCTACGCGGTCGGCCTCGACACCCGGCGGGATCGGCCACGGGTCCTGGCCGGTGTGACGAACCCGCACTTCGGCCCGACGGTCGCCAGGAGTGACGACCTGGGCGCGACCTGGGACGAGCCGGAGGAGGCGCCGATCGCCTTCCCCGCCGACACCGGCGAGGCACTCGAACGCGTCTGGCAGCTCGCGCCAGGTCCGGCCGACCAGCCGGACGTGGTCTACGCCGGTGTGGAGCCGTCGGCGCTGTTCCGCTCCACCGACGGTGGACGTACCTTCGAGCTGGTCCGCGGGCTGTGGGACCACCCGCACCGGCCCACCTGGGAGCCCGGCGGCGGCGGCAAGGCCATCCACACCGTGCTGCCGCACCCCACCGACCACGACCAGCTGCTGGTGGCGATGTCGGCCGGCGGTGTCTACCGCACCTCCGACGGCGGCAAGAGCTGGACATCGAGCAATACCGGCATCCGGGCGTACTTCCTGCCTGACAACGAATATCCCGAGTACGGCCAGTGCGTGCACAAGGTCGCGCGAAGCTTGAGCCGGCCCGAGCAGCTGTTCGCCCAGAACCACCATGGCGTCTACCGCTCCGACGACGGAGGCGCCAGCTGGTCCTCGATCGCCGACGGGCTGCCGAGCGACTTCGGCTTCCCCATGGTGGTGCATCCGCGCCGAGCCGGGGTGATCTACAACTTCCCCCTGACCGCGGACGGGCGTCGGTTCCCGACCGAGGAGCAGTTCCGGGTCTTCCGCAGTGAGGACGCCGGCTCGACCTGGACCTCGCTGTCGGCCGGTCTGCCCACGGAGGCCTTCTACGCAAGCGTGCTCCGCGACGCGATGGCCTGCGACGATGCCGACCCGGCCGGTGTCTACGTCGGGTCCCGCAACGGAGAGGTCTACTCCAGTGCCGATGAGGGCGAGCACTGGCAGCAGGTCGCCTCGCACTTGCCGGACGTCCTCTGCGTACGTGCGGCCGTGGTGGCGTGAGAGCCGATGTCTGTCGTGAGTGAGGTGCGGTGAGTACGCAGAACCGGGTGACGGTCCTGGTCCCGAGCATGCTGCGCGGCGACTGTGACGGCGCACGGCGGATCGATCTCGACCTCGACCAGGCGGCCACCCTGGGCGACCTGCTGGCGGCACTCGCCGGCCGGCATCCTCGACTCGAACGCAGGGTGCGTGACGAGCGTGGCGCGCTCCGCCGCTATGTCAACGTCTACGTCGACGGGGAGGAGTCCCGCCGGCGTGACGGCCTGGCGACGCCCCTCCGCGACGGCGCCGAGGTCCACATCGTCCCCTCCGTCGCCGGTGGTTGAGTGCGCGGCGTCACGGCAAGTGCGAGCTCTTGCGATGGAGTGGGATGTTGGCGAGGGCCGGGGGAGTACGGGTGAGGTCCACCACCTCGCCGTCGCACAGGTAGTAGATTCCCGGCGCGTGGTAGTCGACGCGGCGGCTCAGG
>JBOHED010000767.1:0-3125 GCA_050700915.1 Actinopolymorphaceae bacterium
GACCTTCAACCGGGCATGGCCGCTGCTGGAAGCGACCGACGTCGTCGGAGATCTCTGGCAGGTCCCCGCCTACCTGCGCATGTGCGCTCCCTGGCTTACCCGCGACGAGGTCGCGAGGCTCCAGCGCGAGGACGCGCGCGCCTGGACGGAGTTCGACCTGCCAATCCTGGACGCCGCACGCCAGCGGCTCGGCGACCCGGAGGTTGCGCGACGCAGGCGCCGCCAGGAGGCTGCCGTCTCGGCCGAGCGGGCCCGCATGTCCGACGTCGTCGATCACCTCATCGAGACCGACGACTCCGACATGGGCGTGATGTCGATGCTGCGTGGGCAGGACCTGCGGGGCGCCCTGGTCGACAAGGGCGCCGTCCCGGCCGCTGACCCCGAC
The DNA here is from genome assembly GCA_050700915.1 of Actinopolymorphaceae bacterium. Taxonomy (GTDB): domain Bacteria; phylum Actinomycetota; class Actinomycetes; order Propionibacteriales; family Actinopolymorphaceae; genus Thermasporomyces. The sequence continues at coordinate 386 of JBOHED010000767.1, forward strand.
GTACTCGCCGGCCCGTTCGCGCACATCGTCGTGGACGAGGCCCAGGAACTGACCGACGCGGAGTGGCAGATGTTGCTGCTCCGCTGTCCGTCCCGGAGCTTCACCATCGTCGGCGACCGTGCCCAGGCCAGACACGGGTTCACAGAGCCGTGGCAGGAACGGCTCGAGCGGATAGGGCTCGACTGGATCAACCTGGCCGCCCTGAACATCAACTACCGGACCCCGGCAGAGGTCATGGCCGAAGCCGAGCCGGTCATCCGGGCCGCGCTACCCGACGCCAACGTTCCGAGGTCCATCCGCAGCGCCGACGTCCCCGTCGTACGCGGATCCACGGCGGAGCTGGGTGCGATCCTCGACACCTGGCTGGTCGTGAATGCCGACGGGACCGCCTGCGTCATCACCGCGAATGGCGTCGAGGATGGCACGTTCCAGGCGACGTCCAGGGTCCGGTCGCTGACCCGGAGCTGTCGAAAGGGCTCGAGTTCGACCTGGTCGTCCTCATCGACCCGGACACATTCGGCAGTGGGACATTCAGCAGTGGCGCATCAAGCACTGCGGCATCCAGCACTGCGGCATCAAGCACTGCGGCATCCAGCACTGCGGCGTCCGGCAAGGGCATCGAAGGAGCGGTCGACCGCTATGTCGCGATGACCCGAACCACCCAGCAACTCGTCATCCTCACCAGTCCGTGACGTCGCCAGCTGCTGGTCCGTGGTTCCACTACGGCCGGTGAGGAAGATGGGGGAACGTCGAAGCCGAACGGCGCGACGCACCACGAGGAGCGACCGATGCCACGCGATCCTCACATCCCCGACGCGTTCGACGTCTACACAGTCGTGGTCCTGCGGCGGCGGTGATCGACCCCCTCTGCTCGTCCCGATGACCGAGATCAGCGCCGATGGCCACTGGGAACACCGCGCACTGCTTTGAGGTCCGCCCTCCCGAACTCGGCTCACGCATCATCGCGGTCCGGCTCGTCCGCGAGCTGATGCGGCTCGCATTCCTCCTCGAACGTACCTACTGGCCATATACCAAGTGGTTCGGCACCGCATTCGCAGAACTGCCCATCGCCGCCACGCTCACGCCGGCGCTCACCGCCGCATCCACCGCAGCGACCCACGCCGGTCGCGAAGAGGGCCTGGTCGCCGCCTACGAACTATGGCCAGCCGCCACAACAAGCTCGGTCTCCATGCCCCCTGCAACGCGGAGATCGCTCCCTACGCCTCCACGCGGCCGTACCGGGTTGTCCACTGCGGCCCACTCGTGGAGGCGTGCGTCGCGGCAATCACTGATCCCTGGCTACGCGGGTTCCGGCTGGTTGGTTCCGTCGAGTGTGCACGTCATCATTTCGCACGGTATACAGCACGTTCGTCGAGGAGAGATCGACACCCTTCCATCCATCTCCGGCCGGCCCTGCTCGTCCAAGGTGCTCATAACTGCACTCTCCAAACGTGTGTCGGAATCCTGTGCCGCATCCACGCCATGGAATACGGCCGGGTCATGGTGGGTCGTCGAATCGGGTCTGGTTCGGTGTTCGACCGTCAGTTCAGCTGTCCCGAGGCCGTGCCTGGACTGCCCCGGCCGATGTGAGCCCCGCTAGAAGTCGATGCGCATGAGGATGCGCCTGGTGGTGGGTCTGCTCACCTCGACGAAGCCGGCTGCGGTGAAGACGGCGGGGGTGCCGACGTGGAAGACCTCGGTGCTGTGGGGATAGGCCTCCAGGGCACGGGCGCCGCGTTGCCGGGCGAAGTCGACGGCGGCGCGGGCGAGTGCTCGGCTGATGCCGCGGCGGCGGTAGCCGGCCCTGGTGAGAAAGCAGGTTACCGCCCACACGCTGGCGTCGGTCTTGTCTTCGGTTCGACCGGCCCAGGGGACGGGGCAGTGGCTCAACAGGCGCGGGTTGGACGGCCGCGGGTCGACCGCGCACCAGCCGACCGGCTCGCCGTCGAGGTAGGCGACCAGGCCGGTCGTGGTGGTCGACTCCGGCTGGCCGCAGGCCGTCTGTTCACGGAGTCGGGAGGCGAGTCCGTCGGCACCAACCGTGCCCCAACCCTCCTTGGGCCGCATCTTGTACCGCTGGCACCAGTCTCTGGCCGGATTGCCGCGGGTGCCGAAGATGGCTTGCAGGTCTTCCCAGGTCGCCTCGTTCGCGGGGACGATCCGGAGTTGATCGTCGGTGACCTGTGGCCTCCGGCGCGCTTGAGTGGCGCCTGATCGGCTGCGCCCGACCCGTTGATCGTCTCCGCTACCTGGTTGGCGTCGACCGGCTGCCTGAGGTGCTTGGCGATTGGCTCGAGCAGGACGCGCCCGAGCGGGATCCTGCCTCTTGTCCAGCGCTGGGACGGCCACGGTGAGGTGGATCGTGACGGTGTCCCCGTCGGCCAGCCCTTTGGGTTTGCGTACCGAGTCCCTTATCGGGAGGACGTAACGCCCGTCCTTGGTCCACAGCGATGTCGGCCACTCCGTGTCACCGAGCCGTGCCTGGACCCGGATCATTCCCCGGTAGTAGCTGATGGCTGAAGACACCGCCTTCAGCTGCTGGCTCTGCTCCTCAGGGACGGTGACGAAGTAGTACGGCGCCGGGCCGCGCCACTGAAAGATCTCGCCAGTGAACTCAAGCTCGAGGCGGTCATGGTCCTCGCCTGCATGCACATCCGCCGTGGATGACTGGCGGCGCAGTGCGGTGGTGAACTTCTCGCCCTCGCGTGCGGCGGCACGGGCGTTCCGGGCCTTGGTTGTC
>JBOHED010000768.1:0-4738 GCA_050700915.1 Actinopolymorphaceae bacterium
TGATGGGGATCGGGCAGGCGATCACGATGCCGCTGTTCTTCGCCTCCAACGCGCTCTACCCGATCGATCTGATGCCGGGATGGGTGCGATGGGTCGCACACGCCAATCCGTTGAGCTACGAGGTCGACGCGCTGCGTGGGCTGTTGATCGGTACGCCGGCGAACCTGTGGCTCGACTTCGGCGTCCTCGTCGTCGCGGCCGTCGCCGGCATCACAGCGGCATCCGCCCTCCTCGGCCGCCTCGCCCGCTGACCTGCCGCGCCAACCTCGGACCCTGGCGTACCGCGCTAACCTCGCACGATGGCGCCCCAACAGCAGCACCCCGAACGCCCGAACGTCGTCGTCGTCCACTGGCACGACCTCGGCACCCGGCTTGGTACGTACGGCGTCGACGGCGTACCGAGTCCCGCGGTCGACCGGATCGCTGCCGAGGGGGTTCGTTTCGACCGGGCGTTCTGCGCGACGCCGTTGTGCAGCCCGGCGCGGTCGGCACTGATGACCGGTCGCTATCCGCACGCCAACGGAATGATGGGCCTGCAGCACCTCGGCTGGGAGTACGCCTCCGGCGTCGAGACGATACCGATGCACTTGCGGACGCTCGGTTACCACAGCGCCAACTTCGGCATGCAGCACGAGGCGAGCGATCCCACCCGCCTGGGCTACGACGAGGTGTACGAAGCACGCGATCCCGCGACAGGTTGGCAGCGCGCCGACACGGTGGTCGACGAGGCGACGACGTGGCTGTCGGCACCCGACCGGCGTCGCGAGCCGTTCCTCGCCGTCGTGGGATTCTTCGAGGTCCACCGCCCCTATCCGGTCGAGCTCTACCCGCCGGACGACCCGGAGGCTGTCTCGGTTCCGCCGTACCTCCCGGACAATCCGCACACCCGGGAGGACCTAGCGGCCTTCCACGGCTCGATCAGGGTGGCCGACCGGGCGACCGGCCGTCTCGTCGAGACGCTGCGTACCGAAGGACTGCTCGACCACACCTGGATCATCTTCACCACCGACCACGGGATGGCGTTCCCTGGCGCGAAGTCCACGCTGTACGACCCAGGCATCCAGGTGGCGCTGCTGATGCGTCCGCCGGACGGAGCGGCGGCCCGGCGGGAACCGACCGACCGGCTGGCCGCGCACGTCGACATCCTGCCCACCCTGATCGACCTCGCCGGCGGGCAGCAGCCCCGGGGGCTGCACGGTGTGAGTCACGCGGGATGGCTCCGAGGCGAGGACACTCGGCCGGTGCGGACGCAGGTGTTTGCCGAGAAGACCTACCACGATGCGTACGACCCGATGCGGGCGGTACGCACGGACCGGTGGAAGTACATCCACAACGCCGCGCCCGGTCCACGCCTCCTGCTCCCGCGGGACCTCGAGGCGAGCGCGACCCGGGCCGGGATGGGTGACGCCCACCTGACGGAGCGCACGACGGCGGAGGTCTACGACCTCACGACGGACCCGTGGGAACGCGACAACCTCGCGGGGCGGCCCGAGGTCGCCGACGTCGAAGCCGAGCTGGCGGACACGCTGGTCCGCTGGCAGCGCGAGACCGGGGATCCGCTGCTCACCGGACCGATCCCCGCTCCCGCCTGAGAACGGCCCACCTCAGAACGGCGCGCCCGTCAAGGGACTGAAGCCGCGGCGACCTCACCAGGCCGGCCACCAGCCGTCAGCTGTTGTTCGGCTGGCTCCGGTTACCGGACGACCGACCACCGGACCCGGTAGAGCCGCCGGTCCGGCCGGGGCCACTCGAGCCACCGGAGCCGGACCCCGACCCGGAGCCGGACCCCGATCCGGACGAGCCGCTGGATCCAGACGACCTGGGCGTACGCCGCCGGGCGCTCTGGCTCGGCGACTGCGTACCCGACCCGCGATCCCCCGACTTCTGCGGCGGAACCGCCCCCTCTTCCGGCGTACTGCTCGTGGCCGTCTCGGTGTGGGTCGCCGGGTCGTCGGGAGTGGTCGGCCGGGTGCGCGGCGGACTGGTCGCCGCTTCGTCGGCGACCGCCTCGTCCGGCGCCGCGCCGGCCGGATCGGACTCTCGCGTCGGCCCCGGGTTCGACCGCTGCGCGCCCACGTGGTCCGAACGCGGCGGCGGTGTCGTCGACGGCATCGGCTCCCACTGCCGGTCCGTACCGCCCTTGAGATAGCGGTACGCAGCCACCGCACCGGCACCCAGCGCGGCGATGAGGAGCATCCCCGGCCAGCGCCGCCTGCGCCGGCGGGTCTCGACCTCACCCTTGAGCGCCGCGACGGCGGCGGTCCCCCGCCTCTTCGCCTCGGCACGGTAGGGCTCGCTCGCCGTCATCGCCGACGACACCGCGGTGCCGACCCGGGGCGCGACGTCATCGGCAAGGACGTTCCGGGCGTGATCCATGGCGGGCGCGATCCGGGTCTTCGCCTCGTCGACGGCCGGAGCGATCCGCTGCCGGGCGTTCGTCACTGCCGGGTTGACCTTCTCCCACGCCTGCTCGGCGGCCAGGTTGGCCTTGTTCCGCGCCCTCGGAGCCTTACCGGCTCGCTTGTTGTGGCGTCCCATCTGGTTGCGCCTCCTCGTCCCGCACATCGAAAGGTGTGGGCTGGTCCCATCGGGTTCCCCTGAGGTACCCCGTTCGTGATGCCTTCCCACGTTCCTTCCTGATCATTCCCCTCCCAGGGCGACCTTGTCCGACAGCACACAGCACAGCACACAGCGGAGTCAGATGGCACACTCGCGCGGGCGTGGGGCACCCCGGAACCACCGTGTACGTTGCCGTGAAAGGATCGCTGGTGACGGCAATGAGCTGCAGACAAGGGGACATTCTCGTGACGGACGAGACCTTCGCGACACTTCGGACCTCGGCGGGCGGCATCCAGATCAAGTTGCTACCCGACCACGCACCGAAGACCGTGCAGAACTTCGTCGAACTTGCCGAGGGCAGCCGGGAGTGGATCGACCCCAGCAGCGGCGAGAAGACGACGAAGCGGTTCTACGACGGCCTCACGTTCCACCGGGTCATCCCGGGGTTCATGATCCAGGGTGGTTGCCCGGTCGGCACGGGCACCGGTGGGCCCGGCTACAAGTTCGCCGACGAGATCCACCCGGACCTGCGGTTCGACCGTCCGTACCTGCTCGCGATGGCCAACGCCGGAGCCAACACCAACGGCTCGCAGTTCTTCGTCACCGTGGGCCCGACGCCGCATCTCAACGGCAAGCACACCATCTTCGGCGAGGTCACCGACCCGGCGAGCCAGGCGGTCGTCGACGCGATCAGCATGGTCGAGACGGGTCCGATGGACCGTCCGATCAAGACCGTCGCCATCGAGTCGGTCGAGATCGAACACCGCGCGGCGTGACGGCCTGCGATGACCGACCGCCCCCGACCGGACGAGCCGGCTGAGCCCGGTGGTCCAACGCCGCAGGAGCATCCCACATGCTTCCGGCATCCTGAACGCGAGACCTACATCCGTTGCCAACGCTGCGGACGTCACATCTGCCCGGACTGCCAGCGGCAGGCCGCGGTGGGCTTCCAGTGTTTCGAGTGTGTACGCGAGGGATCCCGGACGGTGCGGGCTCCTCGCACCAGGTTCGGCGGGGTCGTCCGTGGTGAAGGGGCGGTAGCCACCAAGGTCATCATCGGGATCAACGTCGGCGTCTTCGTCCTGGGGCTCGTCTTCGGGCCGATGTTGACGCAGTGGCTCGTTCTGTTGGGCGGCGACTCGTTCATGGGCGTCAATGGCGGCGAGGTGCCGGGTGTCTCCAGCGGCGGCTACTGGCGCATCGTCACGTCGGCGTTTCTGCACCTCGCGATCTGGCATCTCGCGGTCAACATGTTCTCGCTGTGGGTCCTGGGTCCGATGCTCGAGCAGTTGTTGGGTCGCGAGCTGTTCGTGTACCTCTACCTGATCGCGGCGATCGCCGGTGGCGCCGCGGCGTATGCGTTCACGGCCCCGTCGGTGCCGGTGGTCGGCGCCTCCGGCGCGGTGTTCGGACTGTTCGGTGCGATGGTCGTCCTCGCCCGCAAGATGCGGGCCGATATGAGCTGGTTCCTGGGCGTTCTGGCCATCAACGTCGTACTCAACGTCGTGTTCCGGAGTTTCCTGTCCTGGCAGGCGCACCTGGGTGGCTTCATCGCGGGTCTCGCGGTCGCGGCGGTGCTGGTCTACATGCCCCGGCGGCCCGGGCTCCGCGGCCTGGGCCTGTCGGCGGTCCTGCTTGCTTCGTTCGGGCTGATCCTCTGGCGCACCGCCCAACTCGGCGCCTGAGTCCCGCGACTCTCCCCTTCTGAGCGCACGCAGCGGTGAGTTGTCCCCAAGTACCTGTGGAAACTGGGGATAACTCGCGGTGACCGTGTCTTTGCACACGACGTCATCGCAGGTCAGCGGCTTGAGGGCGGCAACCAGCGAGACGGTGTACGCATGTGCTCATGCCGTCGAGGTCAGAGGTTGTCCACAGCTGGGGACAGGGCGGTGGAGAACTACACCGTTGTCATCATTGCCACTGCGTAGCGACCACGAAGCCGATCGTGATCAGGCCGATGCCGACCAGGATGTTCCAGTTGCCGAGATCACTCATGCCGGGGATCTGGCTGCCGGCGAGATAGAAGGTCACGATCCACGCGAGCCCGGCCAGGAAGCAGAACAACATGACCGGCGCCACCCACCGGCCGCCGTGCAGCCGCTTGGGGCCCGCCTTGGTCGGCGGTGGCGTGAAGGTCTCCTTCTTACGGTTGCGCGACTCGGGCACGTCGCCGACCTCC
>JBOHED010000769.1:0-6909 GCA_050700915.1 Actinopolymorphaceae bacterium
GGATGGCATTGCGTACGGCGTGCTTCCAGATCACCCGCCGCTCGAGCACGCCTTTGGCCCGAGCGGTCTGGACGTACTGCTGGTTCAGGACGTCGAGGAGATTCGCCCGCATCACGCGGGTCAGCCATGCGGTACTACCGGCCGAGATGACGACAAGCGGGATCCAGAGGTGCTTGAGCAGGTCGACGACCTTGCCGAAACTCCATGGCGCGTCCTGGTACTCGACCGAGAACAACCCGCCGACGTCCGCGCCTAAGAACCGGGCAGCGAAGACGAGCACGATCAAGGCCAGCAGGAACTCCGGGATCGCGACGCCGATGAACTGGATGAGAGTGATGAGGTAGTCGGGTAACGAATATCGATGGGTTGCCGAATAGACACCTATGGGTATCGCGATCAGCCAGGCGATGACGGTCGCCCCGCCCGCGAGCATGATCGTGAATCCCAGCCGGCCCCAGATCAGGTCGGAAACCGGGGTGCGCTCGGTGAACGACTGGCCGAAGTCGCCCTTGACGAAGCCGCCGATCCATTTGCCGTACTTCACCAGGACCGGGTCCTTGACGCCGTAGCGGACCTCGAGCGCGGTGATCTGGTCCTGGGAGACGTTGTTGCCGATGCTTCGCAGCCGTTGGATCTCGGCGGTCAGTGCGTCACCGGGAGGAGCCTCGATCAGAACGAAGCTGACGATCGAAACGATGAACAGCGTGACGACCATGTAGAGGGCTCGGCGCACGATGAACGCAAGCATGGCGATTGTCTCCCGGTCGTTGGGTGCCCGTCAGAACTACCTGTTCTCCGTCGAAGTACGCGCTGTGGGGCCGGGAGGCGATCGGTCCCACAGCGCGTACTGGTCTCGGTCAGATCTCGTGTTCCTCAGGCTTCTGCCAGAAGTACGTCTCGGGGTCGTAGACCGCAGGGGTGGGGTGGATCCACGGGTTGGCGAATCCCCCGAGCGCGAGATTCTCCTTCCGTGGCACGTTTCCGAGGTCCTTCTTGGCGAGGATCACCCGGGGCGTGTTGGCGACGACGCCCATGTAGAACGGGCCGTCGGACGCGTGAATCTTGATCATGTCCCAGACCAGCCGGTGGCGGGACATCTCGTCGGGCTCGACCTTGGTCTGGTCGTAGATGTCCCACAGCTGCTGGATCGGACCGTCCTCTTCCGGCTCCATCCGTGGTGGCGTCCGCTTGAAGGGCTCCACGTTCAGCTGCTGCTTCTCGGCAGGAGTTCCCCGGACGTTGTACATCTGACCTTCCAGCGGCGCCCAACGCGTCGGCTCGAGCGGCACCAGCCACTGCGGATAGACGAGGTGGTTGGGGCCGTCGCCGACCTCCCACGCGCCGTGGGAGGTGAGCTCGCCAGCGTTCCACTCGTCCGCGAACGCCTCCGGCGCCACGGGGTTCTGGGTCGCCTTGATTCCGATCGCCTTCCAGTCACGGACGAGGTACTGGTTCTTGGACTTGTGCTCGTCGTCGGTGTCGGCCGGGAAGTCGATACGGACGGTGAGCTTGTCGCCGTTCGGGAACTCGCGGAAACCGTCACCGTCCTTGTCGACGACGCCGATCTCGTCGAGGAGCGCCTTGGCGCCTTCGACGTCGTGCTTGACGAAGGAGTCGCGCCACTGCTTGTAGACGGTCTTGCCTTCGTCGTTGACGAGGTACTCGATTGCCTTGGGGCTCATCGTGCCGGTGGTCGCTTCACCGGTGTTGAAGTAGAGCGCCTTCTGGATCTCGGCACGGTTGACCCCGAGGGACAACGCCTGCCGGAACTTCGGCTCACGGATGAGCTCGCGGAAGTTCTCGTCCTTGTGGTCGTAGTTGAAGAAGAAGATCGAGCTCGTGCCCGAACCGCCGTCCCAGAGGATCACGTCGAGCTGGGACGTCGACTCGGCGCTCTTCATGGTCGAGATGTCGGCTAGGCCGATGTCGGAGAACTGGCCCTGCACGTAGTCGACCTTGCCCTGCTGGGCCTGCAGCTTGCCGACCTCGGGGTCCTGCACCATCGAGAAGTTGAGCTGGTCGAGATAGGGCAGCTGGTCGCCGTTGGGCATCACGACGTAGTAGTACGGGTTGCGGTCGTAGACGACGCTGCGGCCCGCGTTGAGGCTCTTGAGCTTCCAGCCGGTCATCGTCGGGCAGTCGGCGTTGCGGGACCAGTCGACCTTGAGCTCGAACTCCTTGCCCTGCTCGGCCCAGTCCTTCGGCGCCTTCTTGTTGTACTTCGGGTGGAATTGCTCGGCGTAGTGCCGTGGCGCCATCCACTTGGGACCGTTCCCCACGGTGCCGTTGACCCACATGGCCAGCCGGTCGGCGGTGAGGGGGGTGGGTGCGTCGAAGGTCATCACCAGCGTCGTGTCGTCGGGCGCGGCGAACTCCGCCAGCGTGCCCTTGCCGGAGCGCGCCTCGTCCGGGGGGACATCGGAGTGGTCCTCGTTGAGGACGAGATCCTCCCACCAGAACATGATGTCGGCGGTCGTCCACGGCTCGCCGTCGGACCACTTGAGGCCTGCGCGGAAATGCAGGGTCCATTCGGAGGCGTCGTCGTTGGACTCCCAGCTCTCGACGAGTCCCGGGCCGATGTCGAGCCCGTCGTTGAGGTAACGCAGCAGGGAATAGCCGTACATGAATTCCTTGACCGAGCCGTCGATCGGACCGCCCGTGCCGGGCTTGCTGATCATCAGCGCCTGACCGCCGAACTTGCCGGGCTGGACCCATTTGTGCGGAATCACGTACGGGTTCTCGGGAAGCCTGTCCTCGATGGCCGGCAGGTCGCCGGCCTTCACCATCTCAGCGAGCATCGGCGCCTCGTTGAACTTGGTGGGTTTGGTCAGCGGCTTGGTCGCAGACCCCTTTGCCTTCGAGGCGGAGCCACCGGGCGCCTTCGGCTCCTCCGGGGTCGAGGGAGTTCCACTCGAACAGGAGGCGAGCATGACCGCGCCAGCGGCGGCCCCGGAGGTGTAGAGAAACGTGCGGCGGTTGAGCATCGCCTGGCTCATCCTCGGTACAAGATCACTCATCGCAGGTAGCGCCCTTTCTTTCCACGGGCTAAGGGCTTGCGACCGGGTAGACCACCGGTCGTACCGGCGGGGACGCAAGCTCGGAGTCTTCGGGCACCAGGCGACCCCACCGCGGGAGTCCTTCGACGTCCCGGTTGCCATGGCGTTGGGGATGGGGTGGTACGGGAAATTGCTCGAGAGTCGGCCACCACTGCCACGACGCCGCCGACACGTCCCCCCCACAACTTGTGGAGTGTGCCTGCTGTCGTGGCGGTGGTCATGCCCGGCTCGGAGAGGTCTGCGAGGCGGGGGTGTGACGCGGCGTCCGTGGTGGGCGAACGGCAACGCGGCAGCGCTGGAGAAGGTTTCTCCGGGTGCGCCGACGAGTTGCCTGCCTGCTATTCGTCATCGTATTGCGACCGTCTCGTTACCTCTTGGGGACACCGTGAAGCGCCGACCTTGAACAGCTTCAAGGCCCGCGCGATTTCGGGCATGTTAATGCCCTGCGGGCCGGCGGTCCAAGGCCCGGGATCAAGTTGAGACCGACTTTCCGAAGCGGACTACGGACGGTCAGAGTCAGGTAGCGGTACGTGCTACGCCGGCCCTGCTGGCATCGATGCCACACCCCCGCGTACGCGAGGTCTCACGACGGCGGATGCAGCACAGAAGCGTTCACCTGGCAAGCGGATCGGGCAATCTCGTACTGTCCGTTTGTGGCCCGCCCGGCGAGTGCGGAATGTGTCACATTTCCGAGCCGGCGCAAGCCTCGTCGATGGCAATTCGGCGGCATGACGTAGCCATTAGGCTGCGGAGCGTGCGACGACGCTTTCTGACCCGGATCGTGGTGGGCCTCGCGGTCATCCTCGTCTTCGCCCTCGTCGCCTCGGCGGGTGCGGCGATCGTGAGTGTCCGCAGATCGCTACCGGCCTACGACGGTCGCGCGGCGGTACCCGGGCTGTCGGCGAACGTCGACGTACGCCGTGATTCCCGCGGTGTGCCGCAGATCTATGCCAAGACGTCGGAGGACCTCTTTCGGGCGCAGGGATATGTGCACGCGCAGGACCGGTTCTTCGAGATGGACTTCCGCCGCCACCTCACCGCCGGGCGGCTCGCCGAATGGTTCGGCCGGGATCTTGTGGAGACCGACGCGTTGGTGCGTACGCTCGGCTGGCGGCGGGTCGCCGAACGCGAGTACCCCCTGCTGTCGGTCCAGGTCCGCGGCTATCTCGACGCCTATGCCGACGGAGTGAACGCCTACCTCGCCGGGCACAGTGGTTCCCGGCTCTCCGTCGAATACACGCTCGGCCGGCTCGGCCCCGACGAACGCCCCGAGGCTTGGACGCCGATCGACTCGCTGGCGTGGCTGAAGGCCATGGCATGGGACCTTCGCGCCAACATGGACGACGAGATCGACCGCGCTCTCGCCACGGCGAAGCTGACGCCCGCGCGGATCGCTGAGCTCTATCCCGGCTATCCGTTCGACCGGCACTCGCCCATCGTCACCGAACGGGGTGCGACACGGGCAAGCGTGGCGCGCAGTCCGCGGCGGTCGGCCTTCCCGGCCGGCACGGCCGACGCGATGCGGAGGGTACGCCAGCTGATGGAGGCGGGCCCGGCTCTCGGCATGAGCGGCCTGGGCGGCCCGGGAGGTCTGGGCGGTCCGGCTGGCGCGGGCGGTGGGGAGGGTCGCGTCGGTTCGGGGGCACGGTCCGGGCTCGGCTCGAACTCCTGGGTGGTCGCGGGGCGACACACCACCACCGGAAAACCACTCCTGGCCAATGATCCCCATCTCGCGCCCGCGATGCCGTCGATCTGGCACCAGGCCGGACTCCACTGCAAGAAGGTGTCGACCGTCTGCAGGTACGACGTCAGCGGATTCGGCTTCGCCGGCGTACCCGGCGTCGTGATCGGCCACAACGACCAGATCGCCTGGGGTTTCACCAACCTCGGCGCTGACGTCATGGATCTCTACGTCGAACGTCTCGACGGCAACACCGTCATGTACGACGGCGAACGGGAGCCGCTGACCACACGTCGCGAGCTCATCGGGGTCAAGGGCGAGGAACCTGTCGGCATCGAGGTCCGCTCGACCAAGCACGGTCCGCTGCTCTCCGACGTCCACGACCAGGTGCGGCGTGCCGTGATCGGGTCTGCCACCGGTAAGGAGGCGCGTGCCGGTGGTTGGCAGGCAGGTGTGTCGCTGCGCTGGACCGCACTGAGACCCGGCCGCACGGCCGAGGCGATCTTCCGGTTGAACGCCGCCCACGACTGGAAGCAGTTCCGCGCCGCCGCCGAGCTCCTGGACGTGCCGGCCCAGAACCTCGTCTATGCCGACGTCGACGGCCACATCGGCTACCAGGCGCCGGGCCGGATCCCGGTCCGGCGGGAAGGAGCCGGCGAGTGGGCGGTCCCCGGCTGGACCAGCAGGTACGAATGGGACGGCTGGATCCCCTTCGACAAGCTGCCGTCGGAGCTGGACCCGAAGCAGGGCTACATCGTGACCGCCAACCAGGCCGTCGCTCCGGCGAGCTATCCGTACCATCTCGCCGACCGTCCCTCGTACGGCTACCGGAGCGACCGGATCGACGACCTCATCCGTACGCACCTCGAGAAGCAACGCAAGCTTGACAGTGCCGCGATGCGGCGCATTCAGACGGACACGTTCAACGCCAACGCGGCCTTCCTCGTGCCGTACCTGCAGAAGGTGGAGGTCGACGGGTTCACCGCGCAGGCACAGGAGCTCTTTGCTGGTTGGGATTTCCGCCAGGGAGTGGACTCGGCGCCGGCCGCCTACTTCAATGCTGTCTGGCGCCACCTGCTGGCGTTGACGTTCCGCGACGAGGTTCCGCCGGGAGCGTGGCCAGGTGGCGGCGACCGGTGGTACGAGGTGATGCGCCGACTCGCCGCCCAACCCGACAGCAGGTGGTGGGACGACGTACGTACGAAGAAGGTGCGGGAGGACCGCGACACGATGCTGGCCAAGGCGATGGTGCGGGCGCGGGCCGAGCTGACCAAGGACCTCGCCAAGGACCCGCGGCGCTGGCGGTGGGGCAAGCTGCACCGGCTCGAGTTGGTCAACGCGTCCTTCGGGTCGAGTGGTATCGGTCCGCTCGAGCGGCTGTTCAACCGGGGTCCGTACGAAGTCGCCGGCGGGACCGACGCCGTACTCGCGACCGGCTGGGATGCCGCGGGGGAGGACTACGCCGTCACCGCCGTACCGTCGATGCGGATGGTCGTCGACCTCGCCGACTTCGACCGGTCGCGGTGGATCAACCTCACCGGCGTGTCCGGGCACCCATGGTCGGGGCACTACAACGACCAGATCGACGAGTGGGTCGAGGGGACGACGGTGCCGTGGGCGTTCACCGGCCCGGCGGTACGGCGAGCAGCCGAACACCGCCTGGTCCTCACCCCCTGACTCCGTGATCATGACCGATTTGGGGATTCTCTGACACATCGGTGAGTTGATTGCCCTCACCCGCGGGGGCGGGTTTCCCTTGCTGGACAGCGTGTCCGGGCCGCGTGGCCGAAGGGCGAGCACTGCTCCGGCGTCCAGGACAAGCTCCGCGCGCGAGGCGCCGAGCCCGCATGATCATGCACGACAAGATGCCCAGGAACGAGCCGGCACGGTGGGCATCTTCTCGCGCATGATCATGAAAGCGCCGCGCCCGCGTAGCACCGAGCCCACATCGCACTCGCCAGGCAAGCCCTCGGCGACCGCCGCCGCACACTCTGGCTCGGGGACGAGTTTTGCCGCCCGTGTTGTGGTCGATGCCCGAAGGGCCCGGGCGGCGTGGGATGGCTACGGGGGTGGGAAGCGGATCAGCCCTGACGGGAGCGCCGCCGCGCGGACGCGCCAGTCGTTGCGGTCGCTGGGCACTGCACCTTCCAGGAGTTCGCCGTCATGGAGGAG
>JBOHED010000770.1:0-7028 GCA_050700915.1 Actinopolymorphaceae bacterium
TCAAGACAGCTCCCAGCGTCAAACAGCTTGACGGCCTCACCCGCGCCATGGCAATCCGACGTCGGCGGGCGACCCACACCATTTTCCCGCATGCGCGGCGCCCCGAAGGGACCGAGAAACAGCTTGGTAGAAGCCGCACAGCAGCTTGATCAGGCTGGTCTTGCCTGCGCCGTTCTCGCCGACGAGGGCGACCACCTTGCCGGCGGGCAGTGTCAAGGTCACCTTGTCAGCGACCGGGCGTTCGGAGCCGGGATAGCGGAACGACACGTCGCGGAACTCGATGCCTCGCTCGAGCCGCGGCGGCACCGCGACCGGATCGCTGTCCGCCCGCCGGTCGTCGTCGACGTAGTCCTCGAGCCAGGTGAGCCGCCTGGCGACCTTCAGGACATGGAGGAAGTGGGTGCCGTAGGACACCGCCGTGTCGACGATGCCGCCGATCTGTGCCGCCAGCCCGATGGCCAGGACGACGTCCCCCGGCGTGGCCCGCCCATCGATCGCCATGAGCAGCACCAGCGTGATCGCTCCCGCGTAGGCCGATGCGGTGATCAGCGCGTCGAACGACTGCAGCCGGGCGCCCCGCCAGTCCGCCCGGTCACGTTCGGCCAGGACCTCCTCGGATGCGGCATGGTGCCGACGGAGCAGGTCCCCCGCCAGCCCGAACACCCGCAGCTCCTTGCCGCTCCCCGGCGCGGTCGCCACCTCGAACAGGTGCCGGCGCAGGCGTTCCGGTTCGGTCGTCGCCTCCTGCGCGGCCACCTGCAAGTCACGTCCCCGCTTGGCGAGCAGGAACGAAACGACGCCCACCGCCGGCAGACCCAGCAGGGCGGGATGGACCTGCGCGAGCAGGATGGCCGTCAGGATGAGCGCTGCCGCGACCCGGACGACACCGGCGGTGCCGTTCACCATCAGAGCGAGGCTGTTCCGCTCCTCCCGGATTCGCTGCACCTGGTCGAGATATTCCGGCTGCTCGTGGTGGGCGAGCCCGTCCGCCCCGCCGACGAGCTCCATCAGCCTCCGGTCGGCATAGGCAGCGGACCGCTCGATCACGGCGAATACACAGTCGCAGTAGTAGAAGACGAGGACGAGTGAGGCCGCGACGACAAGAGCCAGGAGGGCGGCGGCGACCATGGCGTCGGTGAGGTCCCGCGCGATCGCCGCGTCGATGAGCAGCTTGACGAGGTACGCCCCGACGGGTGCGGCCGACGCCATCAACCCACCGGTGATCAGCTGGAACGTCGCGTGCCACGGCGCGGCCCTGAAGCCGATCGCGAGAGTGATGCGGTACGCCCGCCATGCCTCACGCATCGCGGCCTCCTTCACCGGTGACGGCGAGCTCGTCCACGAATCGGGCCGCCTGGAGGGTGAACATGTGGGCGTACCGGCCACCCTGGGCCATCAGCTGGTCGTGCGTACCGTCCTCGACGATCGCTCCGTCGGCAAGGACGACGATCCGGTCGGCCCTTCGTACGGTCGAGAAACGGTGCGAGATCAGGATCGTCGTGAGCCCCTCGGTGAGCTCGAGGAACCGGTCGTAGAGCTCGGCCTCGGCCCGCACGTCGAGCGCGGCGGTCGGCTCGTCCAGGATCAGCACGCGGGCACCCGCCTCCACCGCGAACATCGCCCGGGCCAGTGCGACCCGCTGCCACTGGCCGCCGGACAGGTCGGTGCCTCCGGTGTACTCGCGGGAGAGCACCGTGTCCCAGCCGAGCGGCAGCCCTTCGATCACGTCGAGCAGCCCGACCTTGCCCGCGGCGCTGCGCAGCCGGTCGAGGTCGCCCGCCAGCTCGGGCGCGCCCATGCCGATGTTGTCGCGGACGGGCAGGTGGTAGCGCGCGAAGTCCTGGAAGAGCACGGCGACCTGCCGGCGCCAGGCGGCCGGGTCGATGCCGCGCAGGTCGGCACCGTCGACGCTGATCCGGCCGGATGTCGGCGCGTAGAGGCCGCAGAGGAGCTTGACCAACGAAGTCTTGCCGGCGCCGTTCTCACCGACGATCGCGAGGGACCGGTGTGCGGCGAGGGTGAGCGAGAGGCCGGCCACGGCACGTCGTTCGCTCCGCGGGTACTGGAACGTCACCTCGTCGAAGCGCACCTCGTGGGCGGGGACGTCCCGGCCCACGGCTGGTACCACGAACGGCCCTGTGCGCGCGGATGTCGCCGGCTCGGTGTCGACCCGCAAGCGTTCGTCCAGGTCCAGCAGCCGTGGTACGACGACGGCCGCGAACGACAGGTGTGCGTTGCCGTCGTTGAACGCGGCGTACGCATTGGCCCCGTTCAGCGCCTGCGTATAGACGGCCAGCGCTCCCAACGCGAGATCGCCCCGCGTCGCCGCGTACGCCAGCAGGCCGTAGGAACCGAGGTTGAGGACCAGGACCGCGCCGGTCGAGCCGAACAGCGTGCGCGGGCGGGGCTTTCGTTGGTTCCAGACGGGTTCGATCGCGGATCGCCAGGTGGCCTCGAACCGGCCGACGAGCCAGTCGAGGAGACCCCAGATCCGCACTTCCTTCGCGGCCGTCGACTCCAGCGCGAGGTCGCGGTAATACTCCGACCGCCGGAGCGCGCCGCTCTGGCCGTAGGTGATCTCGCCCACCCGGACGTACTCCCGCTGCATCACATAGACGAGCACCGGCCAGGCGACCAGCCAGATCAGGCCGAGCCACCAGTGGAAGAACCCGAGCACCACGGCGGAGCCCAACGCCTGCAACCACGACGGCAACAGCCAGCTCAGCGCCTCGATCGCCATGCTCGGGCGGGTGGGGTCCATGCCCAGTCCTCTGACCTTGCGTACGTCGGCCAGGACGTCTGGATCCTCCAGGTGGGCGATCCCGTCGGGCCGGCTGACGGCGGCGATGACCCTCTCCTGCAGCAACCGGTCGAGGCCGCGGCCGAGGGTACCGGCGAGGGCGCCGAGCAGCGGCCGGGTAAAGCCCACCACCACGACGACAGCCACGAGGGCCACCAGCAGACCGACCGTCGACCTGCCCGCAGGGCTGTCGAGCCCGCTCCGCACGGCGGCCGGGATCGAACCCACGACGAGCCCAGTGAGGACGGCCAACATGATCGGCAGGACGGAGGCGAGGACGACGCCGATGGCGAAGAGGACCGCCCTGCCGCGCCCGACCTCGGGAAGCAGCCTCAGCACCGCGATGACGCCGTGGACCGCGGGCGGCAGCTGTATCCGCCTTCGCCAGGATTGAAGGTGTTCGACCAAATGCATGACGCCACTATGACGTCACTGCGACATCACCGCAAGGGCAGCGGCACCCTTTGTGCCGCGGAATGCTCACGCATGCGTGATCATTCCAACGATGCGCGGCAAATTCCGCACGCATCGTTGGGACTTGCCGTGCTGTCAGCCGGCGTGGCCGACATCAGCCGGTCGGAACCATGGCCGATGACCGCGTGGAGAACCGCAACTAGGCTCCACGACCGTGGGAGAAACCTCGCGCGTCACCTGCCTCGACATCACCGTGACGATGCCCGACGGCATCCCCCTCGCGACGGACGTGACCGTCGCCGACGACGGCGAGCGGCACCCCGTCCTGCTGATGCGGACGCCGTACGGCCGCGCGTCGGTCCGTGGCAACCATGACGCCATCGGCCTTGCCCGGATGGGCTGGGCCGTCGTCACCCAGGACGTCCGCGGCCGCTGGGACTCGCCCGGCACCTTCGCACCGTTCCGCGCCGAACGCCTCGACGGCGCCGCGACCGTCGCCTGGTGTGCCGACCAGCCGTGGTCCAACGGAGCCGTCGCCATGGCGGGCGGTTCGTACAACGGCTTCACCCAGTGGCTCGCCGCCGCCGAACGCCCAGCCGCGTTGCGCGTCATCCTGCCCGCGGTAGCCGGACCGACGATCCGCGACGCGGTGTACGAAGGTGGTGCGCTCCAACTCGGCGTCTTCTCCGCCTGGACGCTCGGCATCGGCGCGGTCGGCAGCAACCACGACGCCGATCTCGTCAAGGCGGCCACCGCCGACCTCGACGCCTGGCCCGGCATCCTGCGGTCGGGCGTCGAGAACACGACGCTGCCGAGGATCAGCGTCGACTGGACCCGCTGGCTCGACCCGGACGACACCGCGCTCTGGGAGCCCCTCGACGCGGCCCTTCCCCTTCGCGACAGCGGCCGCAACGGTGCCGCAACGCAGCCCGCCGGCTACCACCTGGCCGGGTGGCACGACCTCTTCTGCGACAGCACGATCCGCGGCTACACACTCCTCACCGGGCGCGACGTCGACGAACGCGTCCGGCACCGGCAACGGCTCGTCGTCGGACCGTGGTCGCATGCCAGCATGCTCCGGCGGACGACCGGGCGACTCGACTTCGGTGTCGCGGCCCAGGGCGAGCTGAACGGAATCTTCGAAGAACAGGTCGCGTTCCTGACCGAGGGCATCGCCGACCGGGACGTACCCCACGGAGTCCGCGTCTTCGTCATGGGCGCCAACCGCTGGATCGACCTTCCGGACTGGCCGCCGCCGAGCACACGCACTCCGCTGTTCCTCGCCGGTGAACACACCCTGGCCTGGCAGCCGCCGCACGAGACCGGCGCCGATCACTACCGCCATGACCCGGACGACCCCGTGCCGACCGGTGGCGGGCGTACCCTCCATCCGGTCCCACCCGAGGCTGGGCCGCTCGACCAGCGCGACGTCGAGGAACGTTCCGACGTCCTCGTCTACACCGCCCCACCCCTCGAGCGGGACCTCACCATCGTGGGACAGGTCCGCGCTCACGTGACCTTCGCGTCGACCGCCGACGTGGCCGACGTCACGGTCAAGCTGGTCGACGTCCACCCCGACGGGAGCGCGATGCTCGTCGTGGACTCGATCCGGAGGGTACGCACGACGCCGGGTCGACCGGGCGAGGTCGAGGTCGAGGTCGGCGCGACCGCACTGACGTTCGCGGCCGGGCACCGGATCCGGGTCGAGATCGCCTCGTCGAACCATCCGCGCTTCGACCTCTCCCCCGCCGCTGACCAGACCGTGCACCGAGGCGGCCGGGCGGAGTCGCGCATCGTCCTGCCCGTCCACCCCACGGTCGAGGCGGTGCGCGGCTGATGACCGGCGCGTCGGAGAGTCCGTGGTTCGAGCCGGAGTGGCCGGACGAACGCCCTGCCTACGACTCCCTCGCCGCCTGCGTCCAGGGTGAGGCGGCGCGGTGGAACGTGCCCGGGATCGCTGTCGGAGTTCTCCAGGACGAGCACGTCGAGTCGCTGGCGTACGGCATCACCAGCATCGACACCCGGCAACCGGTGTCACCGGACACGATCTTCCAGATCGGGTCGATCTCGAAGGTCTTCACCGCGACGCTGGTCCTGCAGCTCGCCGACGAGGGTCTGCTGGGCCTCGACACGCCCGTCGTCAGCTACCTCCCCGACCTGCGCCTCGCCGACGACCACGCGCGCGCCACGATCACCCTGCGGCAGCTTCTCTCCCATACGAGCGGCCTCGAAGGCGACCGGTTCCTCGACCACGGACGCGGCGACGACGGGCTCACCGCCGCGGTCGCGTCCTACGACACGTTGCGGCAGTGGGCGCCGCCGGGCCGTCTGTGGACCTACTGCAACGCCGGCTTCTCCCTGGCCGGACGGGTGGTCGAGCAGGTCACGGACCAGACCTTCGAGGCGGCGATCAAGGAGCGTCTGTTCGACCCACTCGGGCTCGAGCGCACGGTCTTCTTCGCCGAGGACGCGATCACCTGGCCACACGCGGTCGGTCACCACCTCAAGAGCCGCACGGCCGGCCACACCGTCGCGAGGCCGTACTCCCTGGCACGCAGCATCAACCCCGCGGGTGGCATCGTCAGCTCCACGGCCGACCTGCTCCGGTTCGCCCGGCTGCACCTCGCCGACGGTGCGTTCGACGGTCGCCAGCTTTTCCCGGCCGCGGCCGGGCGGCAGATGCGCGAGCCGCTCACCGAGGCCGGTAACTTCGGTCGTTCGTACGGTCTCGGTTGGTCGGTGTGGGACGTCGACGGCGTACGGATCGTCGACCACGGCGGGGCTACGAACGGCTTCCGGGCGCAGCTCACGGTCGTGCCCGGCCGCGGGTTCGCTCTGGTCCAGCTCACCAACGGCGAGTCCGGCGCGCAGGCGATGGCACAGATCGAGACCTGGGCTCTTGAGCACTTCCGCGGACTGCGCAAGCGCATCGCCGCGCCGGTGGTCAAGCTGGCGGCACCCGAGCTCGCCGGGTTCGCGGGTACGTACGTACGGCATGACGGCAGATTCGTCGTCACCACCGACGACGGCTGTCTCACCGTGACGGTCACCGAGATCGACGAGGAGACCGGCACGGAGGAGGCGCAGCCCTCCCTGCTGCTCGAACCCGTCGGGGACCGGCGGTTCCGCAGCGTGCGCGGGCCCACGAAGGACGCGATCGTCGACTTCCTCACCCTTCCCCCCGGCGGCCACGCTCCCACCGGCGACGGGCATCCCGGTACCAACGGGGTGCGCTCACTCATCCGCATCGGCGGACGACTCGCCGAACGCGTCGACTGACCCTACCGGTCGGCTCTTCCTGTCGTGGTGGGCCAACTCACTGTCACACGTAGCGCCTTTCGCGCGTCGTACAGGCGTACGGTGACAGCAGAGGTGGAGGAGACGCGATGCGGCAGAAGCTGGGCAAACCGGTCTTCCGGGTCAGCACTGCACCAAAGAGCCTCAAAGCCGACGTGCGTTCCCGGGAGATCCGCTATCTCGTGTCGATGGGCGTGCGCACCGTGTGCTTCGTCATGGCGTTCGTCACGCACGGCACACTGCGATGGCTGCTCATCGTGGCGGCTTTCGTCCTGCCTTATATCGCTGTGGTGATTGCGAATGCGGGCCGCGAACGCACTTCCGCCACTCTCCCTGCGTTCGTACCCGACCACCCACGCGAGCTTCCGGCTGGAACCGATCACACAAGCCAGCCGCAAAATACCCGGAGAGCCGTCTAGACCTGGCGGTGCGTTCGTGCCAAACTCATGTCTGCGCGCTCCGCTTCCCCCGTCGGAGTGCGACGTGATGCGATGCCGGGCGGCTTCCCCCGTGGCTG
>JBOHED010000771.1:0-2236 GCA_050700915.1 Actinopolymorphaceae bacterium
GAGCCACGGGCGGATGTACCCGGTCGCGCTCGGCGAACAGGATCCCTACGCCTGCGCGCCGGAGTATCTGCCGAAGCTCTTCCTCTGATCAGGGCGTCTCACCGGGGCGCAGTGAGGCGGCGGGATACCAGTTGGTCGCCCCGGTGGCGTCAAGGCTGGCCCGGCCGTACCAGCCGTCGGTCTCGCGCACCCACCAGTCGAGCCGTCCCGGCCACCAGCGGCCGTCGACGAGGATCAGTACCGGCCTGGCCGGATTGACCTTCCGCGAGACGGCGGCGCCGGCTTCCCGAGGGGTGTGGCCGGAGTTCATGGTCGCCGCAAGTTCGGTCGCCTCGGGTTGGTCGAGGTCCTGCCGGCTGTGCCAGCCGTTGACCGCGGCGTCCCAGACGCCGTAACCCTTGGGCGTCCTGCGTACGGCGAACCGGTCGATCATCGTTGTGCTGTCCCTCCCGATCATGACCTGGGCAGGGCAGATCGAACTGACGTTCGAATGATACCTCGTCCGGCAGCGCCATGCGGGGGAAGGGTGATGCGTGGTCAGCGGTTGTCGTACTTGTCCGGGATCACGACGCTGAGCCCGAAGCTCACCATGGCGGCGATGATCGCGCCCCAGAAGCCGGCCCAGAACCCTTCGACAGCGAACTCGAGCCCGAGCTCGCCGGCCAACCAGCCCACCAGCAGGAACAGCAGGGCGTTGACCACGAACGAGATCAGGCCGAGCGTCAGGATGTAGAAGCCGCAGCCGACCACCTTGATGATCGGCTTGAGGACGGCGTTGACGACGCCGAAGATGACGGCGACCGCCAGGAGCGTGCCGACCTTGCCGCCGGTCGAGCTGGACGTGAGCTCGATTCCCGGCACCAGGGTGGCCACGAACAGCGCCACCGCATTGACGAGGATGCGTACGACGATGGGGATCACCCGGCGATCCTTCCACGCGAGGCCCCACCCTGGAAACACCCCTTGTGCGGTCGATCGGCCCGTGGGTCCATTGCTATGCGGCTGCCGCCGCCTGGGCCGCTCGCTTCACCGGCGCCCCCTTGGAACAGGTCATCTAGACTTGTGCGGTTGCCCGAATCCGGGGGCAGCGTCTCGAGCGAGTCGTCCGTGCACCTGCGCCGGATGAAAGGGGGATGCGTCGTTGGGTGTCCACTCTCGCCACGCCATCTCGTCGGAGCGTGCGGAGATCGAACACGAGCAGCGCTACGTCGACGCCGTGTACGACCGCTTGGCCGTCATGGTGGCCCGCGCGACCGAGGTCGGCCGCGATGGCCGCGACCGCGGGATGCTCGACTACACCGGCGAGATCAAGGAAGAGGACTATCGCAGCCTCTTCGAGCGCGACGTGCTCGTCGACCACGCCGTACGCCGGCTGGCCGCCCTCGACGCCCAACGCGAGGGACTGGTGTTCGGCCGGCTGGACCACCGCGCCGGTGAGGTGCGCTACGTCGGACGGATCGGCGTACGCGACGCCGAGCACGAACCGCTCGTGATCGACTGGCGGGCACCCGCCGCCGCGGTCTTCTACCAGGCGACCGCCGCCGACCCGAAGGACGTCGTACGCCGGCGGATCCTGCGCTGCCAGGGTCAGCGGGTCGTCGGGGTGGAGGACGACCTGCTGGATCCGGACGCCGCACCCGCCGATCTCCAGGTCGTGGGCGACGGTGCGTTGATGGCGGCGCTGACCGCGGCCCGCGGCCGGCAGATGCGCGACATCGTGGCCACCATCCAGCGCGAGCAGGACGAGATCATCCGTGCTCCGTCGCGCGGCCTGACCCTGATCAGCGGGGGTCCGGGCACGGGCAAGACGGTCGTGGCCCTGCACCGGGCCGCGTACCTGCTCTACACCGAGCGGCGGCGGATCGCGGGCGGCGGCGTCCTCGTCGTCGGGCCGTCGCCGGTCTTCATGAGCTACATCGAGCGCGTCCTACCGACGTTGGGTGAGCACGAAGCCACCCTGCGTTCGATGGGGGAGATCGTCGACGGGATCGTGGCCACCCGGACGGACCCGTTCGACGTCGCGGTCGTCAAGGGATCGCTGCGCATGCGCCGGATCCTCGGCCGGGCGGCGCGCGGTCCGGCGCCAGGAGCTCCCGAGGAGCTCCGCCTCTATGTCGGCGGGCGGGTGCTACGGCTGGACGCCGCCGACCTGACCGAGGTCCGGCGTACTGTCCTGCAGCGCGGCGGCCGCCGCAACCGGGCCCGCGGCGAAGCCGTCCGCGGCCTCCTTGCCGCT
>JBOHED010000772.1:0-2534 GCA_050700915.1 Actinopolymorphaceae bacterium
GCCGGTCGGAGTGCCCTCACTACGCCATGGCTGAGATCTGACATGCCCATCCGCCTTCGCGTTGACCCCGTACCCTTCGCGTTAACCCCGTGTAAAAAGAAGCGGCCTGAGTCGTTTCAATGTGCACCTAAGGTACGGCGATAAACGCCGGCTAGTCAACGGTCGGCCGCGTACTGTTCGCAATCGGATCCGTATCGAACGCAGCCAACACCCGCCATTCAATTGCGGATAGTAATCTCCGACCACGCTGCGTATAGAAAATGGGTCTCTTCGTCGTCTGAAGAGACCCGAGAACCGGCGCAGGACGCGCCGCGGAGTGGACCTCGCACGACGAGGTCGCTACCCCCGCCACCGTTTCACCAACGTTTCAGGGCCGCCCCAGCGCGCCACCGTGGGATCGATTCCACGGTCGTACGCACCGAGGCGGCCCAGGTCATGCCGGCCGCGGAGGCCAGGCTCAGGCGATGTCGGGAGTCGCGTCGAGCGGCACCGCCGCGGGCCGACCCACCGTGCTCTCCACGTCGACCGGCGTCCCGCCCTGCGCACCGGACTCCAGCAACGACTCCATGATGTCCAGCACGTGGAACGCCAGCTCACCACTCGCGCGGTGCGCGCCGCCCTGCCGGATCGCGCGCGCCATGTCGGCCAGACCGTAGCCACGTCCGGACTCGGCGTAGCCACCGGCGACGGGTGCGACGGTCCAGTCTCGACTGCCCGCCTTGCGCACCTCGACGTCGCCGCCGAAGGTGTTGGGGTCGGGTACCGAGAGCGTCCCCTCGCTTCCGTAGACCTCGATCCGCGGCAGCTTGGCACCCCAGACGTCGAAGCTCGTGACGACCGTCGTGAGAACCCCGGACTCGTGCTCGAGGACCCCGGTCACATGGGTGTCCACGTCGACCACGAACGACGTGCCCTCCTTCGGACCGCTCCCGACGGTGCGCTCCTGCTTGGCCCGGCTGACCCGGCCGTTGACCCGGCGTACCGGCCCGAGCAGCGTCACCAGGGCGCTGAGGTAGTACGGGCCCATGTCGAGCAGCGGCCCGCCACCGGGCTTGTAGTAGAACTCCGGGTCAGGGTGCCACGGCTCGGGTCCCGGGCTCACGAAGAACGCCGACGCCGCGGTCGGTACGCCGACGTCGCCCCGGTCGAGCAGCACCCGCGCCGTCTGGGTGCCGGTGCCGAGCACGGTGTCAGGCGCGCAGCCGATCCGCAGACCCGCCTTCTCGGCGGCCCCGAGCAGCGGCCGGGCCTCCTGCCGGGTCACGGCCAGCGGCTTCTCGCCGTAGACGTGCTTGCCCGCGCTGATCGCCGCCAGCGTGACCGACGCGTGGGCCGCGGGGATGGTGAGGTTGAGGACCGCCTCTACCTCGTCGTCGTCGTACAGCTCATCGGGGCTCAGCGCACGGACGCCGTACTTCTCCCCGACCGCCTTCGCCCGCGCGAGGTCGAGGTCGGCGGCGGCCACGATCTCCGCGCCGGGCAGCTTGGCCAGGTGTTCGAAGTACGTCCTGCTGATCGTTCCGGTCCCGACGACGCCCACCTTCAGCGGCTCGCCCATAGCAGTCCTCTCTCGATGATCGTGCGGACCTCGGGGGTGTCGAGGTCGTCCAGCTTGTGACCGACCGTACACACGAAGACCCGGCCCTGGCCCCACGTGCGGGTCCAGATCGCCGGCATCGTGACGCCCTCGATCCAGGAGTAGTTGTCATGGGCCGGGAACGTCGTTGTCGCCAGCACGTGGTTACTAGGGTCGGCGTGGATGTAGTACTGCTCCGTGTTGACAGAGAACCGGTCGATTCCCTTGACGATCGGGTGGTCGGCCTGCTCTGGCACGATCTCGACGTCGTACTCGACGAAGCCGTGTGGGTGGCAGATGAACTGTCCGCCGACGATGAAGTTGTATTCCAGGTCGGCGCGGAACGCGTCGGCGATGCCGCCGTGCCAGCCGGCGAAGCCGGTCCCGGCGCGGATCGCGGTGTCGAGCCCCTCGCGCTGCTCCTTGGTGATCTCGCCCATGGTCCAGATCTGCAGGATGAGGTCGGTCGACGCGAGCAGATCGGCGTCGAGATAGGAGTCGAGAGTGTCCGAAATCTCCACCTCGAAGCCGATTTTCTGAAGGTACGGAATGAAGCGGTCGGTGGACTCGACCGGGACATGGCCTTCCCAGCCTCCTCGTACGACCAGTGCCCGGCGCTGCCCGCCGGTGTCCGGAGCTGCGGCAGTGGTCACGGACGTCACGTCCTCCCTGGTAAGCGAACTCGGCTCCGGAGCGGTCGGCCCGGAATGCCCTACCAACGTTGAAGACTCGTGCGCGAACCCACGCCTTTGTGCGAAGCCAGAGTCATCGATGACGGTAGGACGCGGTGGCGCGGCCGGCAACGGCGGGTCCGCGGCGTCCGGCATGTGAGAACGTCTCCCGCCGCATCCCGAGCCTGTACTGATCCCCCGCATCTCCCGCCTCGCTCACGGCTGATCGTCGTTCACGTCCGCGAAGGATGCCGTCCTGGAGTTCCGGTACTCGGCCACCACGAGGT
>JBOHED010000773.1:0-2725 GCA_050700915.1 Actinopolymorphaceae bacterium
TGAACGGCTTCCTGCGCCACCAGGACGACACCGATCAGGACGAGGGTGGTGACGACCCGGCGCCCTTCCGCCG
Source organism: Actinopolymorphaceae bacterium (assembly GCA_050700915.1). GTDB lineage: Bacteria > Actinomycetota > Actinomycetes > Propionibacteriales > Actinopolymorphaceae > Thermasporomyces. The sequence continues at coordinate 74 of JBOHED010000773.1, forward strand.
AGTCGAATCCGCCCGTCACCGCGGCGGGCAGCTGGCCGACCAGCCGGCCGACGAGGAGCGCGAACACGGCAACCGGGGCTCCGGAGAGCAGGGCGAGAAGGGCCAGGAGCGACGTACGCCCGGGGAACGCCTTGATCAGCACCCCCAGGGCGGCCCGCCGGGCACTGGACCGGCGGCGTTCTGCCGAGGCGGGCACCTTCCGCGCACCGGAGGTTCTGGGCGCGCGCTCCCGGAGCCGGGTGGACCAGCGTGAGAGGGACCTGCGCTGGCGGGACCTCGGGTGGCGAGACACGATCACCGAGCATGGCATTGCATGGCAACGGGGTCATCTCGATTTCGGCGGCGTGGGCGCTTTGCCGCCATACGTCCCGCCTGGGTCGGGAATGGGGGACACCAAACAGACCGGTCGGCCGTTCTCATGACGGACAATGGAACTGCCGGGTGCTGAGCACACCGCTGAGGGGTTGTGAGGGGACGAGATGTCGAGTCGCACGTGGTGGATCATCGGTGGCGTGGGCGTCAGCCTGATCGCCTTGTTCGTGCTTCCGTTGTGGGCGACGCTGCTGATCGTGTTGGCCGTGATCGGCGCCCCGATCGTCGGCTATCTCATGCTCGAGCCGTCGCAGCGTCGGCGCCTCAAGAGAATCAGGGGACGCCGGCAGCTCGACCGGTGAGGGTGCCCTGCGGCACTGTTGCTCCTGTGGGTGACGTGACCAGCGTCGGTCGGACTGGCTTTCTCGACCGCTATCCAGCCGACCTCGGCGAGTGGGCGGACGATGAGCGGCTGACCAGGCGCGGCTTCGTACACGGCTGGCGTTCCCGGGTGGCGCCGGGCAACGGCGAGACGTTCTTCGACGCGCTCCTCCGGGCACACGTGCGGCCGGAGTCCGTCGTGGCCGACATCGGCTGTGGGCACGGTGGGTACGCCCGGACACTGGCGGCACTCTGCCAGCGGGTGACCGGGATCGACGGCGACCCTGGTGTCATCGAACTGGCCCGTGAGCTCGCCACCGAACGTGGTGTGGCGAACGTCGACTTCCGTGCGCTCCGCCTCGACGCCGGTGGCGGCGTGGAGGGCGCCGGCGTGGTTGGCACCGCGGGGAACGGTGACCCCGCCGGCGGCGTGGCGGACGCCAGCGTGGACGTGTTCGTCTGTCGGCGCGGACCGGTCCTCGCGAAGTGGCTCGGCCTGGCGCTGCGGGCGGCGCGCCCCGGCGCGGTCGCCGTCGGCATGCACCCGACCGGCGCGGCGGGCGCAGTCCCACCGTGGAATGCCGACCTTCCCGCCAGCCTGCGGATCGGCCGCACCTTCGGCTACGACGAGGTTCGGGAATGGGTGACTTCGGGCATCGACCTGGCTCCGGACCGGATCACGCTCGACGGGTGCTGGTGGCTCGACGTCGCGGAGTACTTCCACGAGCCCGCCGAGCTCTACGCCAGACTCGCCGGCCGCCGGATGGATGTCCCGCCGTCGTCCGAGGTCCCACCCTGGCCGGATGTCAAGGGTGCCTTGACGCGGTTGTTCGAAGTGCGGGGAGGCACCCTCGAGTTGCGCCACTGCCGCCTCGTCTGGAAGGCATCCTTCCGCTGACCTCCGCCGAACCGGGACCCCAGCGGTGTTCCCGCGTGGGATGAGGGGACCGGCGACGGACCTCTTGGATGTGGGCGCCCCTGGTGCGAACCTGTACGGGATGAGGGGACCCTCATCCAATCCGGCGGGTCCTCATCCGAGGCTGAGAGAGGTGGCGCGCTTGACCGGCCAGGAAGCGATCGCGTTCGTCGTCAACGAGGTGCCGACCACGGTCGACGCCGACCGGGAGACGCCGCTCGTGCATGTCCTGCGGCAGGACCTCGGCCTCTACGGCGTACGTCCCGGCTGTTCGGTCGGTGAGTGCGGCTCGTGCGTCGTCCTCGTCGACGGCCGGCCGGAACGGTCGTGCCAGCTGCCCGCCGGAGCCGCCGAAGGTACCCGGATCACCACACCGGAAGGTCTCGGCACACCGGACCAGCCGCACGAGATCCAGCAGGCGTTTCTCGACGAGCAGGCGGCCCAGTGCGGCTACTGCCTCAACGGCATCATCATGTCGACCGCCGGACTGCTGGCCCGCGAACCGAAGCCCGACGAGGCCGCGATCCAGCAGGCGCTGGAGGGCCACCTGTGCAGGTGCGGAACGCACCACCGGATCCTGCGGGCCGTACGCAGACTGGCCGGGCAGCCGCTCCCGCCCTGTGCCGCCGTCGTACGTCCCGACCCCCTCCCGCCCGGGGGGCCCTTCGCCGGAGCCGGTCGCCCACCGGAAAGGACCGGCGCGGGGCAACACCACGAGCTCCCGAACGCCCTGCGGTCGGCGCCGAACGTCGAGGACTGGCTCCGCCCCCTCGCCGACGGCCGGATCGAGGCTCGCAGCGGCCGTGCCGAACTGGGCCAAGGCGTCCGTACCGCCCTCGCCCAGGTCGTCGCCGCCGAACTCGACGTCCCCGTGGACCGGATCGTCGTCCGCCGGGCCGCCACCGACGCGACGCCGGACGAGGGCTACACCGCGGGGAGCGCCTCCCTCGAGCAGGGCGGCACCGCGCTGGCGATGGCGGCCGCGGCGTTCCGCCGGTTGCGGGCTGCCGACTGCCCGCCGGTCGGGCCGATCCGCTCCGAGG
>JBOHED010000774.1:0-4029 GCA_050700915.1 Actinopolymorphaceae bacterium
CGCTGTCGCCGTGGCCGATGAAGACGTGCTTGATCCGCGGTTCGCGCAGGAAGTGGATGTTGTTGCCGACGTTGGAGACATAGAGCGCGATCCGGGCGTCGGTCAGCGCGAAGTTCATCAGGTCGACCGCGCGCGGAATGCCGACGATCGGCACGCGGGTACGACCGAGGTTGCGGACCGCGTGGCGTTGCCGGACCAGGACGACGCATCGCTGCGGCATCCGCTCCAGGGTTTGCAGCCACATGTCGGCCTGGTAGAGCTCGTTCGCCGACCCGCTGAAGTAGAGCACCACCTCGGGGCCGTGGGCGTGCAGTGCCGCACTCACCCCGTCGAGCAGCTCCTGGCTGCCGGGGCGTCGTCCCAGCAACACGAGCTGACGGACGAGGAGCAGGCTCGCGACCGCGACCGTACCGGTGTAGAAGCCGACCACGAGCCCGAACGACCAGAACGCGTTGGTCTGGACACTCACCGCCCCCGCCAGGACCGGGAGCAGACCCAGCGCCATCAACCGCAGGGCCGCATCATCGGTGAGCAGCTTTGGGACCTGCGCCGGGCGCAGGCTGTCCGGTAGCTCGATGCCACGAACCTCCACCGGCGGGAGCGACCGGCGGCTGACCAGGGTCAGCAGTCCGAGATAGCCGATCCTGCTGACCGGGATCGCGAGCGCCACGATGCTGATCGCGAGGAGCTCGAGTCGGCTCATGTCCCGGTTGGCGTCGGTGATCGCGACCAGAAGCAGGAACAGGAATATCTGGGCGAACGCACGATGGGAGATGCCGATCTGGGCGCGCCGCAGCAGCAGGACCACCGGGCGGTACCTGCGTTCGACCAGGACGTCGACCGCCGATGCGACCAGCAACGCCACCGCGAACAGCAGGGGCCGCGCCAGGACAGCGGTCACGACCAGGGCGGCGTAGCTCGCGATCAGGGCAGCCAGTGCGGCGATCAGGGGCCCTCGAGGTGCGAGCACGTGCAACACGGTGGAATCTTCTCCCGAATGTCGTCGACGGCGGTGGATCCATGCCGGTGTCGTGGCGCCGGACGGAGACGTCAGGTCAGACAGCTGGCAGCGTCTCCCTTGCCTGGGTCTCCTTCGCCCGTGTCTGGCTCGCCGGTGCCGCTACAGCCTTGCGCATGCGTTCGAGCGCGGGTGGTTCAGGGGGGCCGAGGAGCTGATCACGCAGGGTGGCGCGCTCGTCGACGGCCGGATCGGCGCTGCCCCGCCCGGCGGCGAGCAGGCTGGCCAGCCCGTGCCCGTCGGGGTCGACGAGGTAGCCCCCACGGCTCGAAGGGTAGCGCCGCGCGAACTCCGCGCCGGTGAGCCCCGCCGGGTTGGTGACGGCGTAGGGGCGTCCGCTGGCCAGGAAGTCGGTGACGAGGCTCGAGACGTCGCACAGGAGCACGTCTGCCGCGGCGAAGCAGGCCTGGACGCTGAAGTGTGGTCCCGGCGCCACGACGTGACCCTGGCGTACCACTTCGGGCGGGGTGCCGGGTGCGTCCTCCGCGTACGGAACGGACGGGGTGTACGGCGCCAGCTGCTTGGCTGCCCACACCTCCAGCGCCGCGACCTGTTCGGCGCGCGAGGTGACGACGGGTGAGCGGGCCACCTCGAGGTCGTCCCGGGCGTGGGCATAGGCCTCGGCAGGGGCCACCGGTTCGGGTACCTCCTGCGCGCCCAGCAGCGCGAGGATCTCCCGGTGCGCGCGGACCTCCCCCGAGTCCCGGGTTCCCGCGAGCGGATGCGGCCGGTAGATGACGCGGACGTCCGGCTCGGCGAGGAGCAGCCGGACGAGCGTGACACCGCACGCACCGAGGGAGCTCTGGTGCGGCTCGTCGCCGTAACCCTCCCAGGTTGGTGCGTAGACGACGGTCACCTGCTCCGGCTGTGCTCTTGACACGCCCTTCGGCCGTGACCCCGACAGGGCCTCCGGCTGGGGCGACGTCAGACCGTCGAGCTGCGGTCGACCGACGTCGAGGACCCGGCGCTCGTCGATATCCAGGTCGGCGGTACGGAAGCGTTCCCGGGCGGCCGGTCCCGCGACCCAGATCTCGTCGTACGCCTTGAGGAACGGGTTGGTCGTCACCGCCTTGTCACTGTCGCCGTGCCCGATGAAGACGTGCCGTACTCCCCTGCGCCGCAACAGGTGCAGGTTGTTGGCGGCGTGCGCGACGTACATCGCGACCCGCAGGTGGGGTAGCGGCTGGGCCATCAGCACCGTGCCGTGTTCGATGCACAGCACCGGTATCCGGGTGGGCCCGAGCTGTCGCAGGCTCTCGCGGTCCCGCAGGATCAGGACAGCCGGGACGTCGAGGCGTTCGAGGGTCTCCACCCACATCTCGAGCTGGTAGAGGGTCTGCGGCGCTCCGCCGAAGTACAACGCCACCTCGGGGGCGACCTTCTCCAGCGCCCGGTTGACCGCCGCCTCGAGCCGCGGCCTCGTCACGCGTCTCATGGCGAGCGCCGAGCGTCCCAGGAGTCCGGTGGCCGCAGCGGCAAGGAGTACCGCCAGCACCGCGCCTGTGGCGAGCGGAGAAGAGGCGCCAGTCAGCACCGCGGTCGACGCCCCGACCGCCAGCAGGAGGTCTGGCCAGGCCAACGTCTGCGGAAGGTAGCGCCCGACGAGCGGATGCGGCGCACTCGGGATCTGGACCGGGGCAAGCGACAGGCCACGGGTCACCACCGGCATCCGGCGCTGCCGGTGGACGAGTTCGGCCAGCGCCATCCCGGCCGCGCGCAGCGCCACCACGGTCAGCGCTCCCGCGACCGCCGTCTCGAACCACCTGGACGGTACGCCGGACCGGGCCAACACGACGATCACGGTCAGCGCGGAGACGAGCCCACGCCAGGTCGCGCCGGCACCGATCCGCCCGGCCGCCCACGCGAGGAACGGCGCCCGCCAGCCGACCGCGACCTCGAGGCCGGCGACCAGCAGCGCGGCCAGGAGGAAGAGCGCGGCGGAAGGCGCCAGGGCGCCCACGATGAGGATGACGTACGCGGCGCCGAGCCCGCCCGCCAGCCCGAGGCTGGTCCGGTCCAGCTGGGGCGCGGGGACACGTTCGGTGACCTGGATGGTCTGCACGGCTGGGCTATCCGCGGTAGTCGGCGGCGTCGAGGGTGTCGTCGCCCGGCGGCGTCGTGACCGGTCCGGGTACGGGTTCGAGGCGTACGTCGACGACGTGGCCGGTCTGCTCGGACAGCAGGACGTCGAGGGACGCGAGGCCGACGTCGCGGGCCGGAAGCAGGGTGCCCGGCGGCTCCTCTCCGAATGCCCGGGTGCGCATCGGTGTCTGGGTACGTTCGGGGTTGACGCAGTTGACCCGGATGCCGTCACCGGCCCATTCGTCCGCGAGCGCCTGGGTGAGGTTGACGACCGCGGCCTTCGTCGAGGAGTACAGGCTGTAACCCGCGCGCCCGCGGGTGTAGGAGCTGGACGTGAAGAGCAGCAGGTGACCACTGGACTCCGCGAGATAGCGGTACGCCGCCCGGGCGACGTAGACAGGGCCGAGCAGGTTGACCTGCAGGCTGTCGGTGATGACGTCGTCGGGGCAGTCCGCGAGGGCCGCGGTGTGCAGGACCCCGGCGGTCACCGCCACGAAGTCGATCCGCCCGGACTCTTCGTACGCCTTCGCGAGTGCGGCCCGCACATGCTCGGGTTCCTCGACATGGGTGCCCGTCGCGGACCTGCTGAAGCTGTGGACCGTCGCGCCGAGTTCCCTGGCGGCGTCGCCGATCTCGGCGCCGATGCCGTAGCTGCCGCCGAAGACGACGAGGGTGCGTCCCGACAGGCGCGCGCTCGCCTGGTCGGTCGACAGCGGACTCGGCGGGGTGTGCGAACCCAGCCGGAACAGCTGGTCGGCGAGGAACACGTCGATCGGGTAGGTGACCTTCATGTTGCGTTCGGAACCCTCGACGACCGTGATCGGGACGTCGGGGAGATAACGGAGTACGACGCCGCAGTTGTCGGTGGGGGCGAAGGTCGGGTCCTTGGCGGCGAGTTCGTACGCCCGTCGGATCGTCGACAGCCGGAA
>JBOHED010000775.1:0-2384 GCA_050700915.1 Actinopolymorphaceae bacterium
ATCCGGCCGTCGAATCCTTCCGAACGCAGGGTCTCGGCCGCCCTTGCTCCGGCGACGCTGGCACCCACGATGACGAACGTACGAGCGGTGTTGTCTGCCATACAGCCGAACCTACCGCGTCAACTCCGCGTGCAAAGCGATGGCCGACGCGTCGGTCAGTGAGGCCACCTGGTCGATGATCACCCGCAGCCGCGCGGCATCGTCGGCGGCCGCGGTGAAGTCGTCCTGGAACGCGTGATCGAGCCCACGGGGCGCCTGCAGCCGGAGCGCCGCCACCAAGCCGTGGACGATGTCGCGTTGCTCGGACAGCAGCGCCATCCGCTCGCCGGAACGCATCACGTAGCGGGCCGCGATCCCCTTGAGGACGGCGATCTCGACCCTGGTCTCGTGCGGTACGACGAGGGAGGCGTGGTAGCGGGTCAGCGCGCCGCGGCCGTGAGCCGCCCGGGTACCGCGTTCGGCGGCGACGCAGAACCGGCCGATCAGCTGGCTCGTCATGTCCTTGAGGACCGCGAGGGAGCGGCGCCGGCCGTCGTAGTCCCCATCCGGCCAGTAGCCGAACCGCCGGAGCCGGTCATAGGCGGCGTCGAGTTCGGCGTCGTCGCAGCCGGGGAGGTACCACTCGCGGACGACGTTCCACACGGTGCCGCGCTCGGCCGCCTCGACGAGACGCGTCAGCGAGATCCGCCGCGAGACCACGCCGTCCTCGACGTCGTGGACGGAGTAGGCCACGTCGTCGGCGAAGTCCATGACCTGTGCCTCCAGGCATCGTTGCTCCCCCGCGACCCCCTTCCGCAGCCAGCTGAACACCTCGACGTCATCGGCGTACACGCCCCACTTGGTACCGATCTCGGCCGGGCCGGCGCCACGGAGCCAGGGATACTTCGTCGCGGCGTCGAGGGTGGCTCTGGTCAGGTTGAGCCCGGCGCTCCGCCCAGATCCGGCCCCGGCCTCGCCAGGTCCCCCGGCGAAGCTCTTGGCCTCCAACCGGGTGAGCAGGCGAAGGGTCTGGGCGTTCCCCTCGAATCCGCCGACCTGGGTCGCCACCTCGTCGAGCGCGGCCTCGCCGTTGTGGCCGAAGGGTGGATGCCCGAGGTCGTGGGCCAGGCTGGCCGTGTCAACGACGTCCGGGTCGCAGCCCAACGCCTGCCCCAACTCCCGGCCGACCTGGGCGACTTCGAGCGTGTGGGTGAGCCGGGTGCGTACGAAGTCATCCGTGCCGGGCCCGATGACCTGCGTCTTCGCGGCGAGTCGACGCAGCGCGGCCGAGTGCAGGACCCGGGCGCGGTCGCGGGCGAACGGGGTACGGCCGGCGCTCTTCGGCGGCTCGACGACCCAGCGCTCGATGTCGGCCGGGCCGTAGCCGAGGCCACCTTCGGCGGTCGAACGTACGGGTGGGGAAGGCATCGCCGCCGACACTAGAGGACGAGTTCGGAGCGGAGTCGGCTGACTCGCGACGCACCTGGGACTTGGTCACCCGGTCGCCCGCCCGGGGTCTCGCCGTCCCGCCGCGGACAGGCGTACAGTGTCGCCTGTTTGGTAGGCAAGGCTAACCATCATTGGTCGGTACTTGTCCTGCGTACTCCAGACAGCAGCCGGGCCTTGCCCCGGCCCCGTTGTCCACCCGCTGAGGAGGCGGAAGCCGTGCTCGCCACGTTCGTCATCGGTCTGCGCGAGGGCCTCGAGGCGGCCCTGATCGTCGGTATCGTCGCCGCGTTCCTGCGGCAACGTGGCCGGCGCGACGCGCTCGCCTACGTCTGGCTCGGCATCGGAATCGCGATCCTTGCCTGCGTCGCCATCGCGGTCGGCCTGTGGCTGCTGTCCTCCGAGCTCACCCACCAGGCCCAGGAAGGTCTCGAGACCGTCATCGGGCTGATCGCCGTGGCGATGGTGACCTACATGGTGGTCTGGATGCGCCGGCACTCCCGCGACCTGCGCAGCAGCCTCGAAAGCGCCGCCTCGTCGGCCCTCGCGAAGGGTTCGGCCCTCGCACTGGTCGCGATGGCGATCCTGGCCGTCCTGCGGGAGGGCATCGAGACCGTCGTCTTCCTGCTGGCGCTGTTCCGCACCGCCGGTACGCCCGCCTTCGCCGGCGCCGGTGCCCTCCTCGGGCTGATCATCGCCGCCGGACTGGGCTACGGGATCTACCGAGGAGGCGTACGCCTGAACCTCTCGAGGTTCTTCCGCCTGACCGGCCTGGTCCTGGTGCTCGTGGCGGCCGGGCTGCTGATGGGCGCCGTCCACACGGCCCACTCGGCGGGGTGGCTCAACGTCGGACAGGCCCAGGTGCTCGACCTGCGCTGGCTGGTGGTGCCGGGTTCGGTCCGCGAGTCCCTGCTGACCGGCGTCCTCGGCCTGCAGGCCAAGCCGACCGTGATCGAGAC
>JBOHED010000776.1:0-6363 GCA_050700915.1 Actinopolymorphaceae bacterium
TACCGGCTCAGGCCGGCCGCACCGAGCAGCCGTACTGGTCTGCTTTATCCCAGAATCGGCCGGTCCTTGCCGGGATTGCCGGCGCGTCGTACGACGACTGGCGGGGGTGAGCGGACGTAGTCTCTCCGGCGTGGCCGCCCGCAGGGAATCGAATGATCCGCCCGAGGTGTTTCGACGGGCCGTGAGTGAGCTACGCGCCGCCCGGCTACGCCCGGAGGTGGTCTGCGAGGAGATCCCGGCGCCGCAGCGGGTGGCACCGTACTCCACGGCCGTGAGCGCTGACGTCGTGATCGACGACAACGAGCTCGCCACCGGTCGGCTCGTCCTGCTGCACGATCCCGAGGGACACGACACCTGGCAGGGCACCTTCCGCTGTGTGGCCTACGTACGCGCCGAGATCGAGGCGGAGATGGTCACCGACCCGTTGCTGGGGGCGGTCGGCTGGTCCTGGCTCACCGAGGCGCTTGAAGCCGAGGGCGCCCCCTTCCTCGCACCGAGCGGCACCGTCACCCGGGTCGCGTCGGAGAGCTTCGGTGGGATGGGCGAGGAGCCCGCGCGCGCCGAGATCGAGATCCGCGCCTCGTGGACACCGCTCGACCACGCGATCGGCGCGCACGTCCAGGCCTGGGGGCTCCTGCTGTGCACCGCTGCCGGCCTGCCGCCCGTTCCGGCGGGGGTCGCGGCCATCCCCGGCCGGCGAGGGACGAATCCGTGACCGACTCCGCCGCTGTCAGCAAAGCGTCGGCGGACGAGCCCGCGCCGCTCCTGGCACCGACCGACGGACTGCCTCCGGTGGTCGAGACACCCGAGGCGCTGGCTGCCACCGTCCAGGCGTTCGCCGCCGGGTCCGGGCCGGTGGCCATCGACGCGGAGCGTGCGTCCGGCTACCGCTACTCCCATCGGGCCTACCTCATCCAACTCCGACGCGAAGGAGCGGGAACGGCGCTGATCGACCCCACCCGCTGCCCCGACCTGTCCACCCTCGACGCCGCCCTCGCCGACACCGAGTGGGTCCTGCACGCCGCGAGCCAGGACCTCCCCTGCCTCACCGAGCTCGGACTCCGGCCGCGGGCCCTTTTCGACACCGAACTCGCCGGCCGTCTGCTGTCCATCCCCAAGGTCGGGTTGGGCGCGATGGTCGAGGACCTGTTGGGTTATCGGCTGGAGAAGGGCCACTCGGCCGTCGACTGGTCGACCCGGCCCCTACCGGAGCCCTGGCTCGTCTATGCGGCTCTCGACGTCGAGCTCCTGATCGACCTCCGCGACCGGCTCGCCGACCAGCTCGACCGGGACGGCAAACGGGAATGGGCGACGCAGGAGTTCGAGGCCCTGATGATCCAGCCGCCTCGGGAGACCCGCCGCGACCCCTGGCGCCGGACGTCCGGCATCCACCGGGTCCGCAACCGGCGCGAGCTGACCTACGTCCGTGCGCTGTGGCTCGCCCGCGACGAGACTGCCAAGCGGCGCGACCAGGCGCCCGGCCGGGTGTTGAGCGACCAGTCGATCATCGCCGCCGCCAACACCCGACCGACGAGCCGGAGCCAGCTCTCCAAGCTGCCGGGCTTCGACACCCGCACGACCCGACGAGACCTCGACCTGTGGTGGTCGACCGTCCAGCAGGCCAGGCAGGTGCCCGACCGGGACCTTCCCGAGCACACCGCTCCGTACGACGGCCCACCTCCGGCGCGTGCCTGGGCCGACCGCGACCCCTCGGCCGCCGCGCGGCTCACCGCGTGCCGGACCTGCCTCCACGAACTCGCCGGGGCGCACAAGGTGCCGGTCGAGAATCTCCTCACTCCCGACGCCGTACGCCGGCTCGCGTGGGATCCTCCGCTCGAACCGACGCGGACGGCCGTGGCGGACGCGCTCACCGCGCGTGGCGCCAGGCGGTGGCAGGTCGAGCTGACCGCGGAGCGGCTCGCATCCGCCCTCGCCGACCACCATCCCGGCCCTGCCTGATGTGAGCCGATGGCCGCTCCCCGACGTCGAGCGATCACCCCTGTTTCTCCGGTGAGGGCGCCATGCGGACCTCGATGGGGCGATTCGGTCGCGCGACCTTGTTACCAGCGAGTAGCATCGGGGTAGCGAGCGCATCTTCCGGCGAGGATCGAGGAGGGCTACCGTGCCCCGAGAGCTCCGCGATGTCGTCTTTGTCGACGGCGTACGCACTCCCTTCGGCAAGGCGGGCGGGATGTACGCCGAGACCCGCGCCGACGACCTGGTGATCAAGTGCATCCGCGAGCTGCTGCGCCGCAACCCGCACCTGCCAGCGGACCGGATCGACGACGTGGCGATCGCGGCCACGACGCAGACCGGCGACCAGGGCCTCACGATCGGTCGCACGGCCGCGCTGCTCGCCGGCCTCCCCCGCACGGTGCCCGGCTACGCGATCGACCGGATGTGTGCGGGAGCGATGACGGCGGTGACGACCACCGCGTCGGGTATCGCGTTCGGTGCGTACGACCTCGTGATCGCGGGCGGCGTGGAGCACATGGGCCACCACCCGATGGGCGAGGGGGTCGACCCCAATCCGCGGATCATCGCCGAGAAGCTGGTCGACCCATCCGCACTGGTGATGGGTTCGACCGCCGAGAACCTCCACGATCGCTATCCCGGACTGAGCAAGGAGCGGGCCGACGCGTTCGCGGCCACAAGCCAGCACCGGCTCGCCAAGGCGTACGCCGACGGGGTGATCCAGCGCGACCTCGTGCCGGTCGCCACCCGGAGCACCGAGGCCGGATGGGGCCTCGCGACCGCCGACGAACCACCGCGTCCCGACACCACGGCGGAGGGCCTGGCCGGGCTACGCACGCCGTTCCGGCCGCATGGCCGCGTCACCGCCGGCAACGCGGCCGGTCTCAACGACGGCGCCACCGCATGCGTTCTGGCCGCCGAGGAGGTCGCGAAGGAACTCGGGCTGACGCCGAAGATGCGGCTCGTGTCGTACGCCTTCGTCGGCGTCGAGCCCGAGGTCATGGGTGTCGGACCGATCCCGGCGACAGAGAAGGTCCTGGGCAAGGCCGGCTTGACGATCGACCACATCGGGCTGATCGAGATCAACGAGGCGTTCGCCGTGCAGGTACTGGCGTTCGCCGAGCACTTCGGACTCGCCGACGACGACCCGCGGATCAACCCTTATGGCGGCGCGATCGCGGTCGGGCATCCGCTTGCTTCCAGCGGCGTACGGCTGATGCTGCAGCTCGCCCGGCAGTTCGAGGATCGGCCGGACGTCCGCTACGGCCTGACCACGCTCTGCGTGGGCATCGGCATGGGTGGCAGCGTGATCTGGGAGAACCCCCACTGGGAGGGTGCACCTTGAGTGAGGTTCGCGAGGCTGCCGATCCGCAGCCGACCGCTGACGCGCACGCACGCCGAGTGGGCCGAGTGAACGAGGAGGCAGAGTGAGCAAGGACACGGGTACGAACGCCGTGGTCGGCAGCGAGGTCTTCCCGGACGAGGTGGTGGCGCACGCCTACGTGCGGGAAGTCGAGATGCCCCACGGCGCCGGGACGATGGCGCTGATCACCCTCGACAACGGGCTCGACCACACCCGGCCGAACTCCTTCGGGCCCAAGGGCCTGGCAGAGTTGGACGCCGCCATCGACGCGGTGATCGATCGCGACGACGTGGCAGCGATCGGCGTCACCGGCAAGCCGTTCATTCTCGCGGCCGGCGCCGACCTCACCGGCATGCCGAGGATCACCCACCGCCGGCAGGCGCTGGAGATCGCGCAGTACGGGCACGAGGTGTTCGGCAAGCTCGACGACGGGCGCAAGCCGTCATTCGGATTCATCAACGGTCTCGCGCTCGGCGGCGGGCTCGAGCTCCCGCTCAACTGCACCTACCGCACCGTGATCGCCAGCGCGCCGGCTGTGGCGTTCCCCGAGTGCTTCCTCGGCATCCTGCCGGCCTGGGGCGGCACCTGGCTGCTGCCCAACCTCGTCGGCGCGGAACGTGCGGTGAAAGTCATCATCGAGAACGCCCTCAACACCAACCGGATGATGCGCGGGCCCGAGATCGAGCCGGCCGGTCTCGCCGACGCCACCTTCGACGGCGCCGACTTCCTCGAACGGTCCATCGACTGGGCGGCCCAGGTGCTCACCGGCCGGGTCACTGTCGAACGCGAGCCCGTCGACCGCGGCGAGGCGTGGGACGCCGCGGTCGCGCGGGGCCGGGCATTCGTGGAGGCGAAGTTGCACGGAGCCGCGCCTGCCCCGGTCCGGGCGCTCGACATCATCGCCGCGGCGAAGACCTGTACGAAGCCGGAAGGCTTCGCCCTGGAGGACGAGGCGCTCGCCGACCTCCTCATGACCGACGAGCTGCGCTCCGGGCTCTATGCGTTCGACTTGGTGCAGCGGAGGGCGAAGAAGCCGGTCGGAGTCCCCGACAAAGCCCTTGCCCGGCCGGTCACGAAGGTCGGCATCGTCGGTGCCGGGTTGATGGCGAGTCAGCTGGCGTTGCTGTTCGTCCGCCGGCTTCTGGTGCCCGTCGTCATCACCGACCTCGACGACGAGCGGGTGCAGAAGGGGCTGTCGTACGTCCGAAGCGAGATCGACAAGCTGGCTGCCAAGGGCCGGGTCACCGGCGACCAGGCCAACCGGATGAGGGCTCTCGTGAGCGGCTCGACGGACAAGAACGTCTACGCCGACTGCGATTTCGTCCTCGAGGCCGTCTTCGAGGAGATGAAGCTCAAGCAGCAGATCTTCGGCGAGCTGGAGGGGATCGTCTCGCCCGAGTGTGTGCTCGCGACGAACACCTCGTCGTTGTCGGTGAGCACGATGGCCTCGAAGCTGACACATCCCGAACGCGTCGTGGGGTTCCACTTCTTCAACCCGGTGGCGATCCTGCCGCTGCTCGAGGTCGTCAGCGGTGAACGTACCGACGATGCCAGCCTCGCCACGGCGTTCGCGGTCGCGAAGGAGCTGCGGAAGAACGCGATCCTCGTCAAGGACGCGCCGGCGTTCGTTGTCAACCGGATCTTGACGCGGTTCATGGGCGAGGTCACCCGGTGCCTCGACGAAGGGACGCCGCCGGAGATCGCCGACCGGGCACTGGTTTCGCTCGGCCTGCCGATGGCGCCGCTGGTCCTCCTCCAGCTGGTGGGCCCGGCGGTGGCGCTGCACGTGGCGGAGACGCTGCACGAGGCGTTCCCCGACCGGTTCTACGTCTCCCCCAACCTGCAGCGGCTGGTCGCCGCGAACAAGCCGGGGCTGTGGTCCTGGGACGCCAACGGGCAGCCGTACCTCGACGACGACACCCGCGCCCTGCTCGACGTCGGAGACACGCCCGCCACCGAGGTCCAGGTGCGCGAGCGTGCGCTGGCGGCGGTCGCCGACGAGGTGCGCAGGCTCCTCGACGACGGAGTGGTCGCCGAACCGCAGGACGTCGACCTCGCGATGATCCTGGGCGCGGGCTGGCCCTTCCACCTCGGTGGCGTGACGCCCTACCTCGACCGCGGTGGAGTCGCCGAACGTGTCACTGGGAAGCGGTTCCTGCCGAAGGGGCTCGCGAGCCTCCCGCGGTAGCGGGCAGCATGGATTATTCGGGGACGGTCACGACGACGGGGCCGACGGCTGTGGCGGTCCGGCTCCAGCGCCCGGCTCCGGCGCTCGGGTCGTCGCGAGCTTGGAGTGGCGGCGGCCGTAGCCGAAGTAGATCACGAACCCGACGACCATCCACACGAGGAACCGCAGCCAGGTCTCGATGGCCAGGTTGAGCATCAGGGAGAAGCACACGAGGACCGACAGGATGGGGATCAGCGGGACGAACGGCGTACGGAACGCCCGCGGTAGGTCCGGCCGGGTCCGTCGGAGCACCGGCACCGCGATGCTCACCAGGATGAATGCGGCCAGGGTTCCGACGTTCACCAGCTCCGCCAGGACGGTGATCGAGGTGAAGGTGGCCAGGACCGCGGCGGCGACACCGACCACGATCGTGATGACGTACGGCGTACGGAATCGTGGGTGCACCTTGCCGAACACACCCGGAATCAGCCCGTCGCGGGCCATCGCGAAGCCGACCCGGGCCTGGCCGAGCAGGAGGATCATCACGACCACGGTGATGCCCACTGCCGCCGCGACGGCAATGACCCGGGCGACAGCCGGCTGACCCGCGTTCAGCATGGCTGTCGCGAGGGGTGCCGCATCCGCCGGGTCGATGCGGGCGTAGCTCTGGACCCCGGTGAGGACGACGCTCACCACGACGTAGAGGGCGGTGCAGATCGCCAGCGAACCGAGGATGCCGCGTGGCATGTCGCGCTGCGGGTCACGCGCCTCCTCGGCGGTCGTCGCCACGATGTCGAAGCCGATGAACGCGAAGAACACCACAGCGGCTCCGCTCGCCACGCCCGCCCACCCGAACGTG
>JBOHED010000777.1:0-6568 GCA_050700915.1 Actinopolymorphaceae bacterium
CATCGTCGCGGTGTTCGTCCACGTGGTGTTGGGGTTCGACTGGCAGTTGGCGTTCCTGCTGGGGGCGATCACGTCGCCGACCGACGCCGCCGCCGTCTTCTCGGTCCTGCGGCGGGTACCTCTGCCACGCCGGCTCGCCGGCATCCTGGAGGCGGAGTCCGGCCTGAACGACGCACCGACCGTCCTCATCGTGACGATCCTCAGCTCGGCGTCGCTCAGCAGCCAGAACCCCGGCCTCGTCTTGCTCACGATCCTCGGCGAACTGCTGCTGGGTACCGCGATCGGGTTGGCGATCGGCTTCGGTGGCGCATGGATCCTGCGGAGGGTCGCGCTGGCGGCATCGGGCCTCTACCCGCTCGCCGCGGTCTCGTTCGCCGTGCTGTCCTACGCCGCCGCGGCCGCCGTGCACGGGAGTGGGTTCGCCGCGGTCTACATCGCGTCCCTGGTGCTGGGCAATGCCGAGCTGCCGCACCGGCCGGCGGTCCGTTCGTTCATCGAAGGACTCGCATGGCTCGCCCAGGTCGGGTTGTTCGTCATGCTGGGACTCCTCGCCTGGCCGTCCCGGCTCGGACTCTACGAGGTGGTCGCCGGCCTGGTGGCGGGTGTGGTGCTCACCTTCCTCGCGCGGCCCGTGTCGGTGGTGCTTTCGCTGCTGCCGTTCCGGTTACCGGTCGCCGAACAGCTGTTCCTGTCGTGGGCGGGCCTTCGCGGCGCCGTCCCCATCGTTCTTGCCACGATCCCGATGGCGGCCGGGCTGGGG
This sequence comes from Actinopolymorphaceae bacterium, assembly GCA_050700915.1. Lineage (GTDB taxonomy): Bacteria > Actinomycetota > Actinomycetes > Propionibacteriales > Actinopolymorphaceae > Thermasporomyces. Next base: position 761 of record JBOHED010000777.1, read on the forward strand.
GGCGCCGACCGGCTGTTCGACGTGGTTTTCGTCCTCGTCGTCGTCTTCACGCTGGTGCAGGGGCCGACGCTGCCGGTGGTGGCGAGGTTGCTCCGGATCCGCGCCGACGACGGGGTACGCGACCTGGACATCGAGGCGGCCCCGCTGGAACGGATCGAGGCCGACCTCCTGGAGATCCGGATCTTCCCGACGTCCCGGCTCGCCGGCGTCGAGGTCGGTGAGATCCGGTTGCCGCACGGTGCGTCGATCGCCCTCATCGTCCGGGAGGGCCGCAGCATGGTGCCGTCGAAGACGACCGTGCTGAGGGAGGACGACGACGTGCTGGTCGTGACGCCGCGGCGGCTACGGGAGGCGACCGAGCGCCGGCTCCGGGCGGTCAGCCGGGCGGGACGTCTCGCCGACTGGCTGGAGCGGGGCCGAGGACAGTCCTAGCGCGGGCATCGCGACCGGGGTGGGGGTCGTCGTGACGCAGACGGGTACGTCCGTGTCGACGTCCATCGCCGACGGGGCCTTCGAGACCAGCCCGGCGTACTCGTTGCCCAGGATGACGTCGACGGAGGTGTCGGTGCGGTGGTCGCCGCGCCGGGTCTCGCCCGCGAGGTGTTCGCCGACCAGCAGGACCTCGGGTGCGTCCTTGTTGCGGCCGCGGACCTCGACCTTCTTGATCTTGCTGTCGTACGGATCGTTGCCCACGTCGGCGACGGTGAAGCCGCGCTGTCGAAGCAGGTCAGCGGTACGGTCGGCGAGGCCGCTGATCCGGCCGGCGTTGTAGACGTTGATGGTGACCGACTGGGCGCTGATCCGCTGCTTCTGATGGGGTTTCGGCGTACTGCAGACCTCCGTGGGTCCGGGTGCCGGCGCGACGTCGAGAACGGAGTCGTAGCCGTACCATGCCGCGCCGGACAACAGGACTACGAGGACGAGCAGGGTGAACGGCCCGCGGATCCGGCGGCGCCGCCTGCGCCGCATCTCCATCGTGTCGTAGGGCGTCATCTCGGACCTTTCCCCGTGCTGCGTGCTCAGCCTTCGAGTCGGAGTACGCGGGCGTGGAGCACCATCCGTTGGTGCAGGGCCGCGCGGAGTGCCCGGTGCAGTCCGTCCTCGAGATACAGCTCTTGGCGGTATTCGACCACGTGCGCGAAGAGATCGCCGTAATAGGTCGAATCTTCTGCCAACAATGTATCGAGATCAAGGGTCCGCTTGGTCGTGACCAATTGGTCGAGCCTGATCGGGCGCGGTGGGAACTGAGCCCAGTCGCGTTGGGTCGCTCCGTGATCGGGGTAGGGGCGACCGTCGCCGACTCGCTTGAAGATCACGCCTCGGCAGTGTAGTCGGCAGCGCTGAGTGGTCGTCCAGAAACGCTCGGGCAGGGTGCCCACGAAATCCGTCGGTGGGATGATCGGGTACGCCGACGTGCCGCGGGATGGAGTGAGGATGAAGAAGATCATCAACGATCCGTCGACGGTCGTCGAGGAGTCGCTCGCCGGCCTCGCCGCCGCTCATGCCGATCTGGTGCGGGTGGAGTTCGATCCGACGTTCGTCGTACGTACAGACGCACCGAGACCGGGCAAGGTCGGCGTCGTCTCAGGCGGAGGCAGCGGGCACGAACCCCTGCACGGCGGGTTCGTCGGGCCGGGCATGCTCGACGCGGCCTGCCCGGGACCGGTCTTCACCTCGCCGACGCCTGACCCGATCCTCGCGGCGACCCGGGCGGTGGACGGCGGTGCTGGCGTACTCCACATCGTGAAGAACTACACCGGCGACGTCCTGAACTTCGAGACCGCCGCCGAACTCGCCGCGGCCGAGGGCATCACCGTCGAGGCGGTCGTGATCGACGACGACGTCGCCGTCAAGGACAGCCTGTTCACGGCGGGACGGCGTGGCGTCGGCGGCACGGTCCTCGCCGAGAAGATCGTCGGTGCCGCCGCCGCCCGCGGCGACGACCTCGCGGCGGTCGCCGCGCTCTGCCGGCGGGTCAACGCTCAGGTCCGCAGCATGGGCATGGCCCTCACGTCGTGCACGGTTCCGCATGCCGGCAAGCCGACGTTCGAACTGGGCGAGGCCGAGATGGAGATCGGGATCGGCATCCACGGCGAGCCCGGCCGTGAGCGGCTACCGCTGGAGCCCGCCGACACCATCGTCGAGCGTCTCCTCACGCCGGTGGTGGCGGACCTGCCGTTCGGTTCCGGGGACCGGACGCTGCTCTTCGTCAACGGCATGGGTGGTACGCCGCTGATGGAGCTCTACCTGGCCTACGGTCACGCCGAGAAGGTTCTGGCCGCGCAGGGAATCACGGTCGAGCGACGGCTGGTCGGCAACTACATCACCGCCCTGGAGATGCAGGGCATGTCGATCACGCTGCTGAAGCTCGACGGCGAGCTGGTCGAGCTCTGGGACGCGCCCGTCCACACGCCGGCGTTGCGGTGGGGTGCCTGAGCGGGAGTCGTACGGACTGATGTCGTATGCACGGTTGGGCAGGACGCAGGGGTGGAGGGCGCACGGGTGGAGGATGAGGGTGTGGCCGTGACGACGCAGGGCCTCGTGACCTTCGTGACCGCCTATGCCGCGGTGATCGCGAAGAACCGGGCGTACCTCATCGACCTCGACGCCGCCATCGGGGACGCCGACCACGGCGAGAACCTCGACCGCGGGATGAAGGCGGCGCTGGCGAGCCTCGCCGACCTGCCGGACGGCGAGGAACCGGCCGAGGTACTCCGCCGGGTCGCCACGGCTCTGGTGTCCAAGGTGGGTGGGGCGGCCGGGCCGCTGTACGGCACCGCCTTCCTCCGGGCGGCCGGTGCGCTCCGCGGCAAGCTCGAACCCGACGCGGGCGACGTCGTGACGGCGGTCCGCGCCGGCCTCGACGGGGTGGTCGCCCGCGGCAGGGCCGAACTCGGCGACAAGACAATGGTCGACGCCTGGGATCCCGCGGCCCGGGCCGCCGAGGCGGCGGTGTCGGCGGGGATACCGCTCGCGGGCGCGCTGGCGGCTGCCGCGGACGCTGCCGAGGAGGGGATGCGGGCTACCGTTCCGCTGGTGGCGCGCAAGGGCCGGGCCAGCTACCTCGGCGAACGCAGTGCCGGCCACCAGGATCCGGGAGCCACCTCGACCGCGATGCTGTTCCGGGCGCTGGCCGACGTCGCCGCAGGTCCGGCGTAGGCCTCGCCCCGGGGATCGTCGTGACCGTCGGACTCGTCCTCGTCGCGCACGTCGTCGAGCTGGCTGCCGGCGTCCGTACGCTCGCGGCCCAGATGGCGCCCGACGTTCCGATCGTCGCCGCGGGAGGTACCGACGACGGCGGCATCGGGACGAGCTTCGGCAAGATCGAGGCGGGCGTGGCGGAGGCGTTGACGGCTGCGGGCGACGACGGTGTTGTCGTCCTCTACGACCTCGGCAGCGCGCAGCTGACGGCCGACATGGTGGTGGACACCCTCGACCCGTCGCGGGCGGAGCTGGTCCGGCTCGTCGACGCGCCGCTGGTGGAGGGGGCCCTTGCGGCGGCGACGACGGCAGCGGGCGGCGGCACGCTCGACCAGGTGGTTGCCGCCGTCGAGGCCGCCGGAACCACGACTGCCGCGGCCGGACACACGGCCGCCGAGGCTGCCGGGCCCGGCGCCGCAGGAACCGAGACTGCCCGCGGTCGTGCCGAGACGGCCGCCGCTCTGGAACGGGCCACGGCGAGGACCGTCCTGCGCAACTCCGCCGGACTGCACGCCCGCCCGGCGTCCCGGTTGGCCCGCCTGGTCAGCGGCTTCGACGCCACGGTCGAGGTCGGGCGGCCCGGCCGTGGCGGAGTCGATGCCACGAGCGTCCTCGGCGTCGTCGCGCAGGGCTTTCGGGTGGGCGACGAGATCGAGCTCGTCGCGGCTGGTCCCCAGGCACAGGTGACGCTCGACGCGATCCTCGCGGCGGTCGACGAAGGGTTCGGCGAACTCGAGGTAGCGCCATCGGAGGTGCCGGAGCCGGCTGCCGGGCTGGACGCGGTGGCTCGCGGGCCGGACGACCAGGCTGCCGGCGTACATCTCGGGCTCGCCGCGTCGCCAGGTATCGCCATCGGGCCGCTGCGTCACCTGCACCGCGCCGAACCGGTACTTCCGGCCGTCGACGAGACGAGGCCCACCGATCGCCGCACCGAGGGAGCCCGCCTCGAAACGGCCCTCGCGCAGGTCGACGCCGACCTCGCCACCCGCGCCCGCGCCGACGGGCCCGCCGCCGAGATCGCCGGCGCCCACCAGGCGATGCTGGCGGACCCCGCCCTGCGCCAGGGCGTACTCGACCGCATCGAAGCCGGCGCTCCCGCGGAGCTCGCCTGGTGGGAGGACGTCCGGAACGCCCGGGACCTGTTCGCCGCCGGTGAGGCGTACGTCGCAGAACGCGTCGCCGACGTCGAGGATCTCGGGCGCGCCGTCCTCGCCGCACTCGGTGTGGACATGCGGTCGTCCGTACCGGCCCACGAGGTCCGCGGTGCGGTGATCGTCGCCGACGACCTGCTGCCGTCCGACGTCCCTGCCCTGGCCGGGGCCGGCGCCGTCGGGGTCGCTCTCGCGGCGGGCGGGCCGACCGCCCACGCCAGCATCATCGCGAGGGGACTCGAACTCCCGCTCGTGGTGGGCCTCGGCCGGGCCGTGCGTGACGTCGCCGACGGTACGGACGTCATCCTCGACGGGTCCGCCGGCACGGTGCAGGTCGATCCGCCCCCGTCGGTCCGCGACGCCGCCCGTACGCACGCCCGCCGGCTGGCTGACCAGCGCGCCGAGGCGGGCGCTGCCGCGTCCGCCCTCGTGATCCGGTACGAGGGACGCCGGGTGCTCGTCACCGCCAATGTCGCGAGCGCCGCGGAAGCCCGCGTCGCGGTCGTGGAAGGAGCCGACGGCGTAGGGCTGCTCCGGACCGAACTGATGTACGTCGACCGGGCGGAGCTGCCCGACGAGGACGCGCAGGTGGCCGAGCTCGCCGCGATCCTGCGCGCCCTTGGCGACTTGCCCGCCGTCGTACGCACGCTCGACGTCGGGGGCGACAAGCTCCTGCCGGCACTCGCCCTGGACCCCCTCCGCCACGGCCCGCTCGGCGAGCGTGGGCTCCGCCATGGTCTCCGCCACCCCGAGATCCTGCGTACGCAGCTGCGAGCCATTCTCCGCGCGGCGTACGAACGAAGCGGCGAGGTGTCGGTGATGGCGCCGATGGTGACGGCGGCCGCGGAGGTGCGGGCGTTCCGTCAGCTGGTCGACGAGGCCGCTGCCGAGCTGGCCGCCGACGGGCGTGGGTCACCGCGTCCGATCAGGGTCGGCGTCATGATCGAGGTGCCTGCGGCGGCACTCGCCGCGACGGAGATCTGCGCGGCGGCCGACTTCGTGAGCGTGGGGACCAACGACCTGACGCAGTACCTCACGGCGGCGGATCGTACGAACGCCTCGGTCAGCCACCTGTACCGGCAGGACCACCCGGCAGTATGGCGGGTGATCGAGCTGCTCGTGACCGACGCGAGGCGGGCTAGGTGCGAGGTGGCGGTGTGCGGTGAGCTCGCGGCCGATCCGCGGGCCGCCGAACGCCTGGTGCGCCTCGGCGTCGCGGAACTGTCCATGGCCCCGGCATCGATCCCCGCCGTCAAGCGTGCCTTGCACCAGGCGTACGACAGCGAGACGTAAGTCCGCGCGCCCGGTGACGTAGGTGAACGGAATCGGCCCCGCCGAGCCACCCAAGCGCTGAGCGCCGTTCTCAGGGGTAGGGCTGGACCGGGCTCGTGCCGCCACCAGCCGTGGCGAGCGCGTGCGGGTGGCCGGTGGACAGGCGGTGTCGCGCGACATGGAG
>JBOHED010000778.1:0-1775 GCA_050700915.1 Actinopolymorphaceae bacterium
CTGCTGCTGGGCTGGCTGGCGTTCCACCGGGACGCTCTTGCCGCCAACTGCGAGGGTCTCGGCGACGACGAGCTGGTGGACGCGTCGGCGCCGCCGTCCGACCTCTCGCTGCTCGGCCTCGTGCGTCATATGACCGAGATGGAGTACGCCTATCTCGCCTTCTCGCTCGGCGGCGACGGCCCATTTCGACTCGTCTACTGCACCGACGACACGCCGGATGGTGACATCGTCGGGCTCCTCCCCGCCATGGCACGGCCGTCCCTCGAGCGATGGCACGAGGAGCGCCGGCGCGTGGACGATCTCCTCGCCGGCTTCGCTTCGCTGGACGCGACGAGCCCGGGCAACGACCGCTCGGTGCGGTGGAACCTGCTCAAGGTGATCCAGGAGTACGCCCGTCACAACGGCCACGCCGACCTGATCCGCGAACGTATCGACGGCTCGACCGGCGAGTAACCACTTCCCGCAGAGCCCGTCGCCCCCCGCCACCGCCCCGCCACCGCGGCGACGCCACGTCATGGCAGGTCGGCCAGCCGGGGCAGGCCGGCGTCCTTGGCGGACAGCTGGGCCGCATCGGATGGATCGACGGCGAGCGGCCACCGGATCGCCAACTCCGGGTCGAGCGGGTTGACGGCTACGCCAGCCATGCCGGGTACCCACTCGGCGTCGAAGCAGTAGAGGTACTGAGTGGCGCCGGGACCCACCGCCTGGAATCCGTTGCAGACCCCGGCCGGTACGAGCACCTGCGTACCTTTCGTCAGCGTGACGGTGACCACCTTTCCCCGGCTGGGCGAGTCCGATCGTGCATCGACGTACGCACCGAACGCCTCCCCCTCCGCCACGGCAACCAGCTTGACGAGCCGCTCGCCGTGCAGGCCCCTGATCGCGCCATGACCGGTCTCGGTGAGATTCACCTGAACCCACGGGCCCAACGACGGAAGCCCGGCTTCGCGAAACGCCGACTCGCGGTAGAACTCGCGGACGGTTCCGCGTTCGTCTGTTACCTGCTTCATCCGGATGACGTACAGCCCGTCGATGTCCGTTCGCTGCACGTCCATGGGGATGATCTGCGTTCCCGTCATGGGCCGCATGGTCGCACACGCAACACTGGCGGGGTCCGTCGCGACGTGCTTCGATGCGTAAGCGTCCTTGACGTCGGTATGAGGTGTTGCCCAGTGAAGGGGAGCCCGTCATGAAGAAGCTGCTCGCGGTCCCGGCGCTGCTCTGCGGAGTGGCCTTGGCAGGTGCGTCCATCGCGCCGGCGGCCACGGCCGCGCAGGAGAGTGCCGACAACCGCGTCGTCCGTACGTACGAACCCAGCGACACCGACATCGCCAACCCCGAACGCGGTTTCTACCACCACACCGAAACCCACTACCGCGCCGACGGGTCGGGATACGAGCCGCTGGATGGCGCCGAGCTCGCCGAGTGGCGGAAGGACGAGCAGATCACCCAGATCCTGCGGGTGGTCTACCTGGAGAAGTTCGCGACCGTCGACCGGCTCGACCGCACGTGGCTCGACCTGCTCAGGGCCGACTTCGCGACCGCGCGGGACGCGGGCGTCAAGGTGATCGTGCGCTTCGCCTATGCACAACCCAAGGACGAGTGGCCCTACCAGCCGCCGTACGGCGATGCACCGAAGGCCCGCGTACTGAAGCACATCGCCCAGCTCACACCGGTCCTGCGGGCGAACGCCGACGTGATCGCGACCGTGCAGAGCGGCTTCGTCGGACTCTGGGGTGAGGGTTACTACACCGACCACTTCGTCGCCGACCCGA
>JBOHED010000779.1:0-2411 GCA_050700915.1 Actinopolymorphaceae bacterium
GCCTGGATGGCGAGGTCCATCGCGGCCTCGGCGACCCCGGGGCTCGTGGCCGACGGTATGACCAGCAGGTCGACCCGGTTGCGCTCGCCGCACATCACCGTGACGAGCGCGTCCGGCTGGGTGGTGAACCAGTTGAGCCGAATGGTGCGGTCCGCCACGCGTACCTGGCGCGGCCGGCTTTCCCAGCCGTGGATGCCGAGCACGACGCTCGTCACGGAGAGGAGGCGGTCGTCCACGGCGAGGATGAGGCCAGGCAGTTCGGCGTACGGATCGATCGATCGAGGCCACCAGGCGCCCTGGACCGGAGCCCGGCGTGACAGGGTGGGACCCCACTGCACACGTGGGGTGGGCGGTTCCGGCGGTGGAGGAGCTGACCGGTGGCCCCCGTGCTTGTGGCCACCATGGATGAACGTCACCCCGGCCCAACCTTTCCGGGCCGGTGAGGACCCTGGTGCAGGCGTGGCCCACGGCCACGGGTCTGAAGAGAATTGGACGGACAGCACGACACTACGCGGCAACACTTCCGAGAACCAGCATTCTCGGAAGTAGAATTCCGCGGATGAACGCAGGAGATGGCCCACTCCGCCGGCGTGGACGCGCGCCCGCTAGGCTGCCCGCCGCATTGGAGTCAGCGCACGCGATCTATGTCGCGGAGCTGTCGAAAGCGGCGCTGTCGGCGGAGACACGCCGGACCTATGCGTCCAAAGTTCGCACGTATCTCATCTGGCTGGACGCCTGGCTGGCCGACGGCGCCAGTGCGGGTGACAGTGACGCCGACAGTGCCGGTGACAGTGCTGGTGATCCGCTCGCCGACCCGGCCGCCCGCGACCGCGCCGTCCGGGACTGGCGTACCCACCTGCTCGAGAAGACCGGGCTCGCCCCGGCCACCGTCAACAACGCGCTGAGTGCCGTGGACGACCTCTACACCCGGCGCGGGATGGGCAGGGCATCCGCCGAGCGGGTCGACGTGACGACGCCGCCGCCCCGAGCCCTCGACCACCACACCCAGATCCGGTGGCTGCACGCCGTCGACGCCCAACCGGCGGCGCGGGACCGGGCCCTGGCGGGCGTACCCTTCTATGCCGGCGCCCGGATCGCCGAGACCGTCCGGCTCGACGTAGGTGACGTCGAGATCGGGGACAAGGTGGGTGTGCTCCGGATCGGCGGCCACGGCGGCTCCGCCGGCGCACGTACCCGTGCGGTCCCTCTCCATCCGAGGCTGCGGGACGATCTCCGCCGTTGGCTCGCCGCCCGCGCGGACTGGCCCGGCGCACGGACGAGCCCGGCACTGTTTCTCAACCAGCGCGGCACTCGACTCACGGTACGCGGGGCCCGCGACATCATTGCCCGCATCGCCAGCGCGGCAGGCGAGGCCGACACCGTAACGGCACACGTCCTGCGGCACACGTTCGGCACCAACCTCGTCCGCGGCGGCACCGATCTGGTCCTCGTCGCCGAACTCCTGGGCCACGCCCGGTTGGAGACGACCCGCAGCTACGCCGAGCCGTCGCCGATCGACCGGACCGAGGCCGTCCACCTGCTGCCGGAGACGGTCGGCGCGCGGGGTCGACGGAGGTGAGCACCGACCTCGGCGGGTGCTCGCTTCGGAGGGGTTGCCTCGGGCCCTCGGATGAGAGACGCGGGACCTGCGCGAGTGTGCGCAAACTGTAGGTTTCCGCGCGAAAACCTACAATTTGCGCACACTCGGCACGGGCGTGGCGGCGCGTCGTGAGCACGTCCCCTCCTCCCTCGGATGGCGCCGGATATCCGCAGCGGCAAGCCTGGAAGACGATGGTCGCCAATGCTTGACATTATGAAAACTCACGATTTACTAACTGCCATGGCTGACGAGCGTAGCCGAGCAATTCTGGAAGAGCTAGCCCGAGGAAACCTGACGACGGACGAGGCCGAACATCACTTCGCCGCCCTGGACAGCACAGAGCCCACCCATGTGCCACTCGCCGCCCCGCTCGACGACGTTGGGCAGCCCGATGACGCCCCGCGCGATGGCGCCGGGCCCGACGACGCCGCGCCTGATGACCCCCTGCTCGTTGGCGTCGGGCCCGACGACGCACGGTCCGATGATTCAGGGGTGGCTCCCGAGCTCGCCGTCCACGCGCAACTGTCCGGCGGAGGCCTGGTCGAGGTCGCCGGCGACGACACCGCCACCGAGGCCCGCGTGGACGGTCCGAACAACTGCATGCTGAGCACCGACGGCACGCGGACCAAGGTCTCCGGCCAGCTGGGCGACGAAGGGCTCCTCGTCGTACCCGCGCGCGCCGAACTCGATATCGAGGTCAACAGCGGCGAGGCGCGCCTCATCGGGCTTCGCGGTGTCCTGCGTGCCCGCCTCAACGTCGGCGACGCCGTCGTCGAGTGCGCCCTCACCCGCGGCCACTCGACCATCGCCG
>JBOHED010000780.1:0-3575 GCA_050700915.1 Actinopolymorphaceae bacterium
GACCTGGGCCTTGTGGTGGTCGACGAGCAGCACCGGTTCGGGGTGGAGCAACGCGCCGCGCTCACCGAGAAGGCAGGCGGCGCGCCGCCGCACGTGCTGGTGATGACGGCCACGCCGATCCCGCGCACGGTGGCGATGACGGTGTTCGGTGACCTCGAGGTCTCGACGCTGGCCGAGCTGCCGAAGGGCCGGGCGGCCGTCCAGACCACCGTCGTCCCGGTTGCCGACCGGCCTGCCTGGCTCGAACGCGCCTGGTTGCGGATCCGTGAGGAGGTCGCCCAGGGGCGGCAGGCGTACATCGTCTGCCCGCGGATCGGCGACGACGGACCCGGGCCGGGAGAGATCGTGCCGCCGGACGGCACCAGCCCGCCGGTGCTCAAGCTGCTCCAGGGCGGGCGCTCACGGACTCGTGCGCCGTCGAGCCGACCAGAGGCTGAGTCGCTTCTCGACCTCGCGGCGTCGCTGCGCGCCGACCAACTGGCCGACGTACGGATCGAGGTGCTGCACGGCCGGCTGGCCTCGGACGTCAAGGACGCCGTGATGCGCGACTTCGCCGCCGGTGAGATCGACGTCCTGGTCGCGACGACGGTGATCGAGGTCGGTGTCGACGTGCCCAACGCTTCGACCATGGTGGTGATGGACGCCGACTGGTTCGGGGTGTCCCAGCTCCACCAGCTACGTGGCCGGGTGGGGCGGGGTGGGCTGCCCGGGCTGTGCCTGCTCGTCACCAACGCCGACGAGGGGACGCCCGCCCGGGTCCGCCTCGACGCCGTCGCGTCCACGTCGGACGGATTCGAGCTCAGCCGGCTCGACCTCGAGCAGCGACGTGAGGGCGACGTCCTCGGCGCCGACCAGTCAGGGCGCCGGTCGAGCCTGCGGATGCTGGCCGTGATCCGCGACGAGGACGTCATCGCCGACGCGCGCGCCGACGCCATCGAGATCGTCGCCAGCGACCCGGAGCTGCGTCGCGTGCCGGCCCTGCAGGCAGAGGTCCGGGCACTCTACGAAGCCGATCGCGCCGACTATCTCGAGAAGACCTGAAGCCGTCGCGTCACGCCCGACCTCAGGCGTCCAGGACCGCCGTGAGGCTGGTGATCGTGTCTCCTGCCCAGGTCACCGGGTCGAAGACGTGGGCGCCGGCGTGGTCGGGCGCGAGCAGTCTGCGTGGCCGCATCCCGACCTCCGCGGCCCCCGTCAGCTCGTTGCTGTCCCCGTCGCCGACGTACACACAGTGGGCGGGCTCGACGCCCAGCCGCTCACACGCGAGCAGGTAGATCGCCCGGTCCGGCTTCTTGACGCCGACATCGACGGAGAACACCGGCGCGTCGACGTGGTCCGCGAGAGGAAGCTCGGCCCAGACGGCCGGCAGTTCGTGGGTGCAGTCGCTCACGAGCCCGACGGCGACGCCCCGGTCCTTCAGCGTCCGAAGGGTCGGCTCGGCTTCTGGCCGGATGCGTACGTATGCCCGCTGGGTTCGCCACCGCACAGCGCAGGCGGCCGCACAGGACGCATCGTCGAGGTCGACTCCGCATGCGGCCGCGAGCCAGCGCATGGTCTCCGGGAGGTCGCCGAGCCGCCCTCGCGCCCGGTCCGGCCAGGAGCGGTGGAGTGCGTCGGTGTAGGCGTCCGCCGGGACGCCGAGGGCCGCGGCGACCTCCGCGTGTCCCACCGTTCGTTCGCGCGCCGGAACACTCTCGGTGAGGGTGCCGAAGAAGTCGAAGATCACCGCACGCTGGCCCATGGGAGCAGGATAGGCAGGGCGGTGCCGATCATGATCACGGACATGATCACGGGAGGTCGGGCGACAGGGGTGGGAGCAGGGCTTGGGGAGTTGAGAGGATGACCGACGATGAGCCGCATCGTCGCGGGTGAGGCCCGCGGGCGCCGCCTGGCCGTACCCGACGGGCGTGATACCCGCCCCACCTCCGACCGGGTTCGCGAGGCGTTGTTCGCCTCGCTCGAAGCCGACGTGGGCAGTCTCACCGGCTACCGCGTCCTCGACCTGTACGCAGGAAGCGGCGCCGTGGGCATCGAGGCCCTGTCCCGTGGCGCGGCCACCGTCGTCCTGGTCGAGGCCAACCGCCGCGCCGCGGCCATCATCCGGCAGAACCTCCGCACCGTCGGTCTCCCGGGCGGGCAGGTGGTCACCACCAAGGTCGAACGCCTCGTCGCCGACCCGCCCAGCGACCGGCAGGCCTTCGACGTGGTCTTCTGCGACCCGCCGTACGCCATGACCGGTGAGGTGCTGACCGCGATCCTCGGCGGGCTTCGTACCCACGGGTGGCTCGTTCCCGACGCCGCGGTGGTCGTCGAACGCTCGACCCGCACGGGAGAGTTCGCCTGGCCGGCGGGATTCTCAGGCGATCGCGTGCGACGCTACGGGGAGACGACCCTTTGGTACGGTCACGCCGCCGGCGAAGGCAAGGAAGTCGACGAGGCCGAACAGGGCGTCGAAGAAGCCGAGGACTAGGAGGGGACGTCAGTGCATCGCGCTGTCTGCCCGGGATCGTTCGACCCGGTGACCAACGGCCATCTCGACATCATCGTCCGCGCTGCCCGGCTGTTCGACGAGGTCACCGTCGCCATCGGCGCCAACCCTCGCAAGGAGGGCCTGTTCTCGGTCGCCGAACGGATGGAGATGCTGCACGAGGTCACCAAGGACCTCGGGGACGTACGCATCACGACGTTCGACGGCCTGCTGGTCGAGTTCTGCCGGGTACGTGGCATCCAGGCGATCGTCAAAGGCCTGCGCGCGGTGGGCGACTTCGACTATGAACTCCAGATGGCCCAGATGAACCTCCGACTGGCCGGAATCGAGACGGTCTTCGTCCCGACCAGTCCCGAGTACTCTTTCTTGTCATCACGTCTGGTGAAGGAAGTCGCGACCTACGGCGGTGACGTCTCCGGGCTCGTCCCGGACCACGTGCACCGCCTGCTCGCGGAGAGGCTCGGTGAGGGGTGAGCATCGTGGCCGGTCACGGGGGATACGAACGAACCCGTCCGTCGCGCGGACATCGTGCACAGCGCAGCTGGCGGCTCGAGGTGCCGGGACCGCAGGATCCCGCATCAGGTGAGACCCCGGAAGGACCCCCGGTGGACGTGCAACACAAGCTGGACCAGATCCGCCACAACGTCGAGAAGGCGCGCTCGATGCCGATGTCGGCATCCTGTGTGGTCAATCGGAAGGAGCTGCTGGCGAGCCTCGCGGAGGTGCAGCGGCTGCTGCCGAGGGAGTTCGCCGACGCCGTCGCGGTCGTCGAGCACCGGCAGGCCGCGATCGACGACGGCCGCGCCGAGGCTGCCCGCCTGGTGGAGGAGGCGCGCCGGGAACGGCAGGCGCTCGTCTACAACACCGACATCTACCGCGAGGCACGCCGAGCGGCCGACGAGCTCATGGCGCAGGCGCAGGCTGAGGCGGAGGGGCTTCGCCGGGAGGTCGACGACTATGTCGATCACAAGCTCGCGGGCCTCGAGATCGCGCTCAACAAGACTCTCGTCTCGGTCGCCCAGGGCCGAGATCGCCTCCGCGGGCGGGCGCCGGCCAATCGCCGCGGCGAGGTTCCGCTCTCGCCGCG
>JBOHED010000781.1:0-3675 GCA_050700915.1 Actinopolymorphaceae bacterium
GCGAACGGCTGACCGACAACCAGGTGGTGAACTTCGCCAACCTGCTGCTGGCCGCCGGGCACATCACCACCACGATGCTGCTGGGCAACACCGTGCTGTGCCTGGACGCCTGGCCGGACCAGGCCGCCCGGATCCGCGAGGACCGGACACTGGTGTCGTCCGCGATCGAGGAGTCACTGCGCCTCCTCACCCCGTTCGCGGTGACGGCACGGGCGACCACCAGGGAGGTGACGGTCGGCGGGCGGCAACTGCCGCCGGATCAGTTGCTGATGGTGTGGATCGGGGCGGCCAACCTGGACGCGCGCCGGTTCGCCGACCCGGAGGCGTTCGACCCGACGCGGGATCCCAACCCGCACCTGGGGTTCGGGCGCGGGGTGCACTTCTGCCTGGGCGCTCCGCTGGCCAGGCTGGAGGGCCGGATCGCGGTGAACATCCTGCTGGACCGGTTTCCGGTGTTGCGTACGGACCCGGCGAATCCACCGGTGTTCCTGCCGTCGTCAGACATGACGGGCGTGCAGACCCTGCCGCTCCGCACGCGAGCCTAGGCCGCGAACCGTCCCTACTCGGTCACGCGTGGATAGAGCCGTTCAACGGCCTGGTCCAACTCAGGAATGTCCTGCTCGACGGTCGATTGGAGGATCGCGTGCGTCGTGTCGAAATAGCGATGGGCAAGGCGACCTCGTATCGCTGCCACCTCGCGCCATGGGATGGTCGGTTCGTGTGCGAGTAGCTCGCTGGGCACCGCATCTGCTTCGGCTTCCTCCCACACACCGGGCTTCAGATCACTCGCTGGCACAATCTCCACAGGTGCGCCGAGGATGGCTTCGAGTTCACGCTGAAGCTTGGCCAAGGTGAACTACGCGCTTGCGTTGCGTCTGAGGGGGATGCTGGGAACGAGCGTGATCTCGAGCTCGCTTCCGGTAGCCGCGACGAGGCGCGCGAGGGTCGAGAGCGACGGTTGCCGTCTGCCGGACTCGTACGCGCTCACGACACTTTGAGCGACACCTGTCAGGCGGGCGAGCTCCGTCTGCGACAGGCCGGCCCTGGTACGGGCGTCACGCAGCAGTGCACCTGCCGAGCCTGTGGTGACTGCCATGCTCGATCTATAGCGGATTGTCTATACCCGCACCTGGGGCCAAGCCGTGGGAGCTGGCGGTCACGACCCTGCCCGGGCAGAGGTCCGGCTCGGGTCTCGGTCATGCAGGACCGCCAGCGCGGCGAGGCGCAGGTCGTCCCGATCCAGGCCCGCATAGGAGGACACCGCGTCCTCGTACACCGCCCGATCCGCGTCGAGCGCGGCCTTCCGTACACGTGCGGACGACATCGTGGGCCGGAAGTACCGCAGGAACCGGAACCGCTCCGCCAGGGCGACCAGGCGTACGCCCGACCTGGTGACGCGTTTGTCGCCACTTCGCTCGCCCCGGTCGAGGTCCACCATGGCGAGCGCGAGCAGAAGCGCCCCCCAGATCGGCCCCTCCATCAGGTACGGCGGCGGGTTGTCGACCGGACGGGAGAGCATCGTGGTCAACCTGTCCGGTAGATCGGCGGTGATCGACTCCACGAGGTCCAGCCTGCCGTGCTGAGCGTGGGCCACCACCGCGACCGCTTCGGCTTCCAGGGCCCAGGGATCGAATCCGACGGGCCGGTAGACGGTCGACTGTTCCCGCGCGCTCCTCAGTCCGTCGACGACGCGCCGCCACAGCCGGAGGCCATCCGCCACCTCACCCTGCGCGACCCGCAGCTCGGCCCGCACGGCCACGTCGTAGTAGATCGTGTCGGACTGGTCGCCGAACGCCTGACCATCGATCGCCTGACCATCGATCGCCTGACCATCGGACGCCTGACCATCGGACGCCTGACCATCGAACCCCTGGCCGCTGTCCGCCTGCTCCACCCAGTGCTCAGCCTCGTCCAGCGCACCGTTCTGGATGTTGGCGAGCACCATCCACCACCGGATCCCCGCCACGTCCGTCGTCGCGCCGAACTTCTCCAGGACGGGGAGCGCCGCCAGCAGGTGCTGCCGCGGGTCCGTCCCGTCTTCGATCTGCAGGCTCAGCTCGGTGGCCCGGGCGTGAGCCAGTGCCAGCAGCCAGGGAACGTCCTGGTTCTCCAGGGCATCGACCATCCTCCGGGCGAGCGCGAGCGCATTGTCAAGGTCGCCCTGGCCCTCCCAGTAGTAGCTGACCACGGCCGCGGCCGCTGCGGCGACTAGCGGCTCGTCGCTTTCGCACAACCGCTGCAGGTCCGCAGGTGAGCTGGAAGGGGCGTTCAGCACCGTACCGATGGCCCCAACCAGCGTGCGGGGCGACGCCGGCGGAAGCCGACGCAGGGCGACCAGCGACCGGCTGACGCTCTGACCCCGGATCATCTGGGTGATCACCGAGGCCAGGGTCAACACCGTTCGCGTCGCCTCGACGAACTCAGGGGCCGGACGATAGTGCGACAGCAGCCAGTCGGCCTCGCCGACCATCAGGTCCACCCGTGCGTAGTTGCCCTCGGCCGCCAACAACGCGCCGATAGCGGCCGACGTCGCCACGACCGAGGCACCGTCGTCGCGCGCCAGTCCCAGCCTGAACGCCTGGACCAGGTTGTCCTGCTCCGCTCGGACCCGGCCGACCGCCGCGAAGGGATCCGGCCCGAACACCGAGTCGTGGTGCGCGACACCGAAACCACGTGCCCACGCGAGGAAGTCCGTGGTCGCCCGGTCGGTCTCACCGGCCGACTCCCGCGCGGCGGTGCTGAACTCGCGGACGGTCTCCAGCATCCGGAAGCGGGTGCCGGAAGCGGTGTCGGTCACCTTGAGCAGGGACTGGTCGACCAGGCCCTCGAGTACGGAAAGAGCGTCGCCAGCCGCCGGCAGGTGCTGGGCGGCGGCCGCGGTGAAGCCACCCGGAAAGATCGACAGCGCCCGCATCGCCGACTGACCGTCCGGACCGAGCAGGTTCCAGCTCCAGTCGACGACGGCGTGCAGGGTGTGGTGCCGTTCGGGCGCGTCGCGGGCACTCCCACGGAGCAGCCCGAACCGGTCCTCCAGCCGGCGCGCGACCTCGGCGACCGACATCACCCGGACCCTGGCAGCTGCCAACTCGACCGCGAGCGGCAGCCCGTCGAGACGACGACACAACTCCTGTACGACGTCGCGGGGCAGATCGGCGTCCGGGCGAGCCGCCCGTGCGCGCTGGCTGAACAGTTCGACCGTCGTCGGCAGGGCGAGCTCCGGCAGCAGGTAGACGGCCTCCGACGTGAGACCCAGGGGCGTACGACTGGTGGTCAGCACCCGCAGGTCCCGACTCATCGACACCAGCGCGTGTACCAGATCGGCGACCCCGCGGACCACCTGCTCGCAGTTGTCCAGGACGAGCAACGCCGGGCCGGCCCGGATGACCTCCACGATCCCGAGCAGGGCGTCCCGGGGCGCGGAGTGGTGACCACGCCGGGCGTCACCCGCACCGAGGGCGGAGGCGACCTCGGCGGCGACATCGGAGTCGGTGGTGACCCCGGCGAGCGGGACGACGTGCACGACCCGCTGCTCGGCCTCGCGGCTCACGACGTACGCGAGCCGGGTCTTCCCGAGGCCGCCGGGACCGACGATCGACGTGACCCGCGAGGTCCGCAGCAGACCCGTGACCGCGGCGATGTCGTCGGCGCGGCCGAGCAGCGGGTTGGGTTCGTACG